>CAYNGG010000160.1:0-7284 GCA_964396575.1 uncultured Desulfobacteraceae bacterium
ATTGCCGCCGGGATGCCGGCTCCACATTGCCGCCGGGCGTTCCGGCCTCACCACCCCCACCCCATCAGCAGACAATCGATCCCGTCCACCCCCATGTGAATCAGCAATCCCACGGCGGCAAGCCGCAATCGGGGCACCGCCAGCCCCAACCCATAAGCGGCGATTGCCGGAGCCGAGTGAAGCGGGTGGGTTGTCAGGCTGCACCGGTTCGGGTCAAAGACCGGGGCGGCCAGGAGATGGTCGATGTCCACCGCCATGGTCGCGATCATCACGGCATAAGCCCGGAGCGAGTGAGGTCGAAACCAGAGCCGGGCCGCGACAGCGGGAACCAGCAGGTGGATCAGGAGATGAAGGATCTTAAATTTTAGATTTTCAAAATCACAAATCATAAATCTAAAATCAGATCTCCGGCCCTTGACTTTGGCGGAAAGATGGGCGACAGTGGCCGTTCTTGGACCGATGACCCCACAATTGGCGGAGGACGGAGAACGAGATGGATGTGCATGAGTATTGCCCTCAGAAGGTGGTTTCCGCCGCGGAAGCGGTGGGGAAGATCAAACGGGGCAGCCGGGTCTTTATCGGCACCGGCTGCGGAGAGCCCCAACATCTGATCAGAACGATGGTTGAAGAGCCGTCCATGCAGGACGTGATGCTCTATCAGATGTTTTCCTCGACCCTGGCTGATTATGTGGACGAGGACGCCTTTCTCAAGCGATTTTCCCTCAAGCTCTTTTTCATCAGCCGGAATATGCGGGAGGCCGCCTTCGAGGGGCATATCGACTACATCCCGGCCTATCTTTCCCAGATTCCCCGGCTTTTTTACAGCCAGCGGATCGGCCTGGACGTGGCCATCATCCAGGTGAGCCCGCCTGACCGGTTCGGCTACTGCTCCCTCGGCGTCTCGGTGGATATCACTCGATCCGGCATGGGCAACGCCAAAATGGTCATCGCCCAGGTCAATTCCCGGATGCCCAAGACCTGGGGCGATTCTTTTGTCCACGTGGACGAGCTCGACTGGCTGGTTCTCCATGACGAGCCCCTGGTGGAGACCCTTACGGACTCGTTCATTGCCGACACCCGGCGTGACGAGGTCTCCCGACGGATCGGCCTTTATGTCTCCCAGCTCATCGACGACGGGGCCACCCTTCAGATCGGTTTCGGGTATCTCCCCAACACCATCCTTCAATACCTGGACAAGAAGCGGGATTTGGGGATTCACACCCAGCTCATCACCGACGGCCTCCTGCCCCTTCTGGAAAAGAAGGTCATCACCAACAGGAAAAAGACCCTCATCCCCGGCCGGGTGGTGGCTTCGCTCTGCATGGGCTCCGAGCGAATCTACCGGTACGTGGACAACAACCCGATGTTCTATTTCCGATCCTCGGAGTACGTCAACGACCCGGCGGTCATCGCCCGGAACGACAACCTGATCTCCATCTCCTCGGCCCTCGAGGTGGACCTCACCGGCCAGGTGGCCTCCGATTCGATGGGGGATCGCTTTTACAGCGGGATCGGCGACCAGGTGGACTACCTCCGCGCCAGCGCCATGTCCTCGGGCGGTTTTTCCATCATCGCCCTGCCTTCCACCGCCAGGAACGGAACCGTTTCCCGGATCGTCCCTCAGCTCAGCAAAGGCGCCGGGGCCGCCACCACCCGGGCCGACATCTTCTTCGTGGTCACCGAGTACGGGATCGCCGAGCTCCGGGGCAAGAGCATCTACCAGCGGGTGATGGAGCTGGCCCAGATCGCTCACCCCAAGTTCCGTGAGGGCCTCATCGAGTCGGCCAAAAAGCACCATTACATCTTCGCCGACCAGCTCCCCCCATCCCGTGAGGACCTCCTCTTTCTCGAGGGCTACAAGACCACTCTGGAGCTGAAAAACGGCCGGATCGCCGAGTTTAGGCCCCTGCTGCCCTCCGACGAGTTCGCCTACCGGAATTTCTTTTATTCCCTCCAGGAGCGGACCATCTACTACCGGTTTTTCTACAAGATGAAGCTCTTCTCCCACGAGGTGGTCCAGAAGCAGTGGGCGAGCGTCGATTACCGGAAGAACATGTCGCTCATCGGCCTGGTCCAGCGGAGGGGGCAAAAGGAGATCATCGCCATCGGATCCTATGCCGAGGCCAGCGAGACCCTGGCCGAGGTCGCCTTTGTGGTCCGGGAGGACTTTCAGGGCTTAGGGATCGCCTCTTATCTTCTGGGGGAGCTGGAAAAGATCGCCCGGGAGAACGGCTACACGGGGTTTCTCGCCACCGTCCTCCGGGAGAACGCGGCCATGGTCCACGTTTTCAAAAAGCGCTATCCGGATGCCCGAACCGCCCCGTCCGAAGGTGAAATCGAGGTCTTCATGGATTTCGACAACGCGGTGGAGGACCCTCAGGTCAAGCCGACCCGTCGATGACTGAGGCGATGGCAATCGGCTCGTCGGCCTGGACCGCCCATCTCCGGGCCGGTGCCGCCGGCCTGGGCGTTGACATCGGCCCGGAAGCCGCCGCCCGAATGGCTCGCCACGCCGAGGCCATGATTCAGTGGAACCGCCGGGTCAACCTCACCGCCATCACCGATCCGGCCGAAGTCGCGGTCAAGCACTTCGTGGATTCAGCGGCGGCCGTCCCCCTCATGGCTTGCGGGGATCGGGTTCTCGATCTGGGCTCCGGGGCCGGGTTTCCCGGCCTGGTGATCAAGCTCCTGGTCCCCGATGCGACGGTCACCCTCGTTGACGCGGTGCGGAAAAAGGCGAGCTTCCTGGCCCATGTCATCGGCCTGCTGGGCCTTTCCGGGGTCCAGGCCCGTCACCTCCGGGCCGAGGACCTGGGGTCGGCGACAAACCGCTGGGACCGGGTGGTCTGCCGGGCCGTAGCCGATCTCCCCGGGATCATCCGGCTGGCCCGTCCGCTCCTGGCCCCCGGCGGGCGGATCATCGCGCTCAAGGGGCGGCTTTCCGAGGCCGAGCTGGCTGAAGCCCGCCGGGTCGCCGACGGCCCCGTCGAGACGGTCCCCTATCGACTTCCCGGCCTCGGCGACCGGCGGACGCTCGTGATCCACGCCCCTTCGAGCGCTTCCGGCGGGTCCGCCCCCACATAGGCCAGCGCCGCATCCAACGATTCCCCCGACCCCAGGGAGATCAAAAGGTCTCC
Organism: uncultured Desulfobacteraceae bacterium; assembly: GCA_964396575.1. GTDB lineage: Bacteria > Desulfobacterota > Desulfobacteria > Desulfobacterales > JAABSP01 > CAYNGG01. The sequence continues at coordinate 3,138 of CAYNGG010000160.1, forward strand.
CAACGAAAAGATCCCCACCGACTCGATCAGAAACCGGGTCGCCGACAGGGAAAGGGCGTAAGCGTCCATCACCGCGTTCCGCCCGCCGCTCAGGGTATCGGGCAGGGCCGACAGCGGAGGCACCCGGCCGGCGTCGATCCGATCCCAAGCTCGGGCCAGCTTCCGTTCGATGACAGCGGGCGGGTCGGAGAGGTGCTGGGCCAATCCCTCATTGAGCCACCAGGGACATCGGCCGGCGGAAAGATCGAAGACAAGGGCGTGGACGTATTCGTGCTGGAGGACGGCCGTCAGGGTCTCCGGGTCGTATCCGGCCACCGGGATCTTGATCTGGCCCTCGTAAACCCCTCCGGCCCATCGGGGCGATCCGGTGATGTCAAAAAAGGCCTCGCGGGTCAGAAGCGTCACGGCAATGGGACGGCTCGGCCAGGCCCCCATGGCCTGACCCACTTCGAACCAGGCGTCGGTGAGGGCGTCCATGACCCGGGTTTTGAGTGCCGGGGAGCGCTGGCCGTCGAACCGGACGGTGAACCGGTGATCGGCCACCGTGTCGAGGCCCCCGCTGGCGGCGATCTGCCGCTCCAGCCGTTCTACTTTCGCGGTCAGAGTCGGATCATCCGGCCGGACCGACAGGGCCCGGCGGAAATAGTCGGCCGCCGCCTCGGTCCGGTCGGTGAGGTAGGCGATCTCCCCGAGGCCGATCAGGGCGGTGGGGTTCTCCGGATCAATGGCCAGGGCATCGGCAAAGGCCGTTTCAGCCGGGTCGTAGAGGGCCTGCTTCAATAAAGCGGTGCCCAGGCCCGTCAACAGGGCCGGGTCCCCGGGGGCGAACCGGAGCCCCCGATCGAAGCGGGCCGCCGCGTCCACCCACCGGCCGGCGGCCAGGGCGGCTTCGCCGGATCGCCCGGAGATCCGGGCCAGAAGCGCCGCGGGGACAACCGTCCCGCGTTCCCAAACCGCGTGGAGCCGCTCGTAAGCGGCTTCCCAGCGGCCCTCGGCCATCAGCCGGGCGGACTCGGCATCGACCCCGTCGGGCACCGAAGCGACGGCCAACGAGGAAACAACCATCATCAAAACGACGGCCGCCGGGCCGACGCCGATGGCCATCCGAAGCAGAAGTCGAACAAAAAAGGGTGCCATAATCGGCGGGCTCCTTAGCCGTCGATGGATCGACGGCGGGTTACGCGGTTGCCGTGGGCAGTCGGATATCGACCGTCGTGCCCCGGCCCGGGGCCGAGTCCACCGAGATCCAACCGCCGTGATTCTTCACTATGCCGTAAACCGCGGACAGGCCCAGCCCGCGCCCCTGGAACTTGGTGGTAAAAAAGGGGTCGAAGAGCCGGGACCGGGTCTCCTCATCCATGCCGACGCCGGTGTCAGACACCGTCAGGCAGGCATATTCCCCGGGCTGGAGGCCAGGATAGACCTCCCGCGGGCAAAGATCCAACTCCCGGACCGCCGTGGTCAGGGTGATGACGCCGTCGGTTTGGATCGACTCGTCAGCATTTAGCAGCAGGGCCGACAGGACCATCTGGATCTGGATGTGATCAGCCCGAATCCGGGGGAGGTCCTCGGCCAGGTTCGTTTCAATCCGGATGTCGGGGCTCAGGGAGTGCTTCATGATCCGGAGCATGTCCCGGATAAAGACGTTCAAGTCGATGGCCTCCCGGCTGGGGCTGCCGCCCTCGGCATAGGCGAGGAGCTGGGCCGTCAAGTGGGCCATCCGCTGGGACGAGCTTCCGATGGCACTGATGTACCGGCCGGATTTCTCGTCCGCGTCCAGGTGCATCTCCAGGAGCTCCAGGTTGCCGTTGATGGCAAAGATCGCGTTGTTGAACTCGTGAGCGATCCCTCCGGCCAGGGTCCCGATGGCGTCCATCTTCTGAGCGTGAAGCAGGCGGGACGCCATCCGTTCCCGCTCCCGCTCCATCTCCCGCTGTCGGGTCCGGTCGTAGATGGAGACGATGACCTTCTCCCAGGTCTCCTCGTAGCCCGGCATCAAAGAGGACTTGACCAGGACCGTGAGGAACCGGCCGGTCAGGGTCCGGTTGACGCATTCCAGCTCGAGCATCCGACCATCGGCCACCGCCAGGACTTCCTCCCGGAGCAAGGGGGTCGGCTCCGGCGGGAGGATCTTTTCCAGGCTGCCATACAATTCCGCCTTGGACTCGGCCTCGAACAGGGTGAGGGTAGCGTGGTTGACGTCCATCACCCGGATCATCCGGCCGCACCGGACCAGCTCCTCGGGGTGGTCATCGAAATACCGGCCCAGGTCCTCAACCCCCGATGCCCGGAGATCGGCCAGGTACCGCCGGAGCTCAGAAAAGTCCTCCTCCCAGAGAGAGATGGGGGAATTCTCGAACAATAGCCGGTACCGCTCCTCGCTCTTCCGAAGCGCCGCTTCAGCCTCCCGCCGGGCGCTGATCTCCCGGGCCTGCTGGACGTTTTGCAGAGCCAGGCGGGAGAGCTGTCGGGCGAAGAGCTGAAGGGCATCGCGGATCTTGGTGAACCGCTCCCGGGGCATCCGGGTGACTTCGCCCAGGGCCGTCCGGAAAAGGTCGGGGTCCGCCCCCATGGCAGCGGCCCGGTCGATAAGCGTCTCGTCGGACAGGGTATCGTCGAGAACCTGGCCGACGAGCCAATTGGCTACGTGGGTGTCCCCCACCCAGATGGTCGCCCCTCCGCCCCAGAGACCACCCGCCAGGCAGGTGAAAAAGAGGGGGCCGTCGGGTGACGGGTCCAGGGGCCGGGTTCCCTCAAAAACACATTCGTCATGGCCGGTCTCGGTCCGACGGATTACCTCGCTGCAGAGCCGGCGGAAGTTGCTGGGCCGGGTCAGGGCGGTTCCGTCAGGGCGCGTGACCACCGAGGCCACGCCGGTGGCCTCGGCAAAGGCGTCTTGAATCCGCTGGATTTCGTCGATGTTGAACAGGTCCGAAAAGCACAGCTCCTGAGTGTCCTCCAGGGGGCGGGTCAGAGCGAGAATCCGCTGCTCCAGGGCCGTCTCGGTCATCTTCCGGCGAGTGATGTCCCGGAAGATGGCCAAAACCGTCGGCCGGCCGTCGATCTCGGTTTGGCGGGCGTGGATTTCCACCGGGACCCGGCCGCCGTCGGCCCGGATGACGGTGTGCTCGACGGCGGGCGCGGGGACGGTGCCCTCTCGCATCCGCCGCATGTGCTCCTCGAATTCGTGCCGGGCCGTTTTCGAATCCGGATGAATGGCCGACTGGTGCATCCCGGCAAGAGACTCCCGGGACCGGCCCAGCAAATCCGCCGCCGCCTCATTGGCATCGGTGATCCGGCCGGTCTCGGGGTCGGCCAGGAGGAGCGGGTCGGGGGCCTCCTCGAACACCGCCCGGTAGATCGACTCGCTCCGGCTCAATGCCCGCCGACACCGAACCTCCTCGGTGATGTCCTCCACCACCGCCATCCCGCCATCCGGGGCCCCGGCATCGTCGAAAAAGGGGGTGAAGAAGACCTTGCCCGATGTCCGTTTCCCGGCCGACACCGATCGGTAAACCCCCTCGTAATAGGCCCGTTCCCCGCGCAGGGCGGTTGCGACCGTCTCCCGCATCCGCTCGTCCTCAATCATCTTGGGCATGTCAAAGCCGACCATCTGCTCAGGGGTGACGCCGACAAATGCGGCGAACGCGGGGTTGCAGAAGGTGATCACCCCCTTCCGGTCAAAGTGAAACAACCCCGATGGCGAGTTTTCGAAAAACCGCCCGGTGAGCGATTCCCGGGCTTGAAGCCGTCGGACCGTCTCCCGACTGGCGTCGAGCTCCGCCTCCAGGGCCGCCACCCGAGCTTTCAATTTATCTTCTGATGTTTTCCCGTTCATTGGGCGGAAGTGATCTCCGAATCAAAATGAAAATGCCGAACTGCCCCGACTCATGTCCCGAGGCAACCCGGCATTTTTGTTCCTCAGGCGGCCCGGCTGTCCGCGGAGTGCGGACCCGTGGCTTTCCGTCCCCACCTCGCGATGGGTTTGGCTTTATCCGATGACCCGTTCTGGGTGACCCGGATTCTATTAAAAAAGATGAGCCATGTCAACGGATAATCTGTTTCCATTTCAGGCCGGCCCCGCTCATCGGGGTTTGCAGAAAATAAGATAACCCTGGATGGAGAGTTTTGCAAAGGGAAAACCGGG
>CAYNGG010000160.1:7384-9007 GCA_964396575.1 uncultured Desulfobacteraceae bacterium
CCTGGATGGCCGCCTTTGAAGAGCATCCGATCCGCGATGGCCGGACGAATCCCGCCCTGGGCGAGGAGACCGAAGCTGGTGGTCAGGTCCTCGGAGAACCAGTCCGGATGGATGGACACCAAATAACGGCCGCTACCATCTCCGAATCCGCCGCTCGCCGTTGTGAAGCTCGGCGGAGGTCTTTTCCATGTGACGCAGAGCGGCGAGCTCGCGGTCGAGGTCTCCGGGCTGGAGCGGATGACCGCTTTCGGCCAGCAGCTCCCTCAGTGTGCCCGGCGGCTGGGGGCCGTGTCGGTCCAGGGTTTCAAGGATCGCCGTCGTGTAATAGAGACCTCCGAGGTTTTAAAAACCTCGGAAGTCTCTAAACCGGTCAACCCGTCGAATCCGTCATTACTCATGCCGGAGGGCTTCGATGGGGTCGAGCCGGGCTGCCTGGCGAGCCGGGAAGTACCCGAAGAGGACGCCCACCGCCCCGGAGAAGAGAAAGGCGATCACCACGATCTTCGGATTCCAGACAAAGGGAACCTCCAAAACCATCGCCCCCGCATAGGCTCCGGCCAGTCCTAGCGCGACTCCGGCCAGTCCGCCAAAGCAGGAGAGGACCACCGCCTCCACCAGAAACTGCAACAGCACCTCACGCTCCCGAGCCCCCACCGCCATCCGGATGCCGATCTCCCGGGTCCGCTCGGTCACCGAAACCAGCATGATATTCATGATCCCGATCCCGCCCACCAGGAGACTCACCGCCGCCACCGCGCTCAAGAGGGCCGTGAGAATCCGGGTGGTCCCGGTGAGGGTGGTCATGATCTCTTTCATGTCCCGGACGTTGAAGTCGTTCTCCTTGCCCGGCGGGATGTTCCGCCGTTCCCGCATCAGCCGCTCGATGTCGGCCTGGACCTTTTCGGTGGAGACGCCGTCCCGGGCCGAGACATAAATGACGCTCACATCGGTGTTCCCCGCAATCCGGCGCTGGAAGGTGCGGAGAGGCAGCAGGATGAAATCGTCCTGGTCCCGGCCGAACCCCGACAACCCCTTGGGCCCCAGAACCCCGATGACCTGACAGGCCAGCGTCTTCAACCGGATGGTTGCGCCGATGGGGTCCTGAGCCCCGAAGAGCTCGTTCTTCACCGTGGCCCCGAGGATGCAGACCGACTTCCCGGCCCGGAGCTCGCCGGGGGTAAACGGTCGGCCCGAGGTCAGGGTCCAGTCCCGAACCGTCAGGTAGGCGTTGGTGCTCCCGGTTACGCTGGTGGCCCAGTTGACGCCGCCGTAGATGGCCTGGGTCCCCCCGGAGGCGGCCGGGGCGACCGCGGACAGGCCGAAGACCTCGTTTAAAATGGCATCCGCATCGGCGATTTTGAAATCATCGGCGCTCGATCGGGTACCGCCGGGGCCTCGGAAGCCCTGGCCGGGCCGAACCATGAGGAGGTTGCTCCCCAGCTTGGCGATATCCGCGGTCACCTGAGCCGTGGCCCCCGCTCCAATGGTCACCATGGTGATGACCGCCCCGACCCCGATCACGATGCCGAGAATCGTCAACGCGGACCGGAGCACATTCCGCCGGATGGCTCTCTGAGCCAGAATAATGGTTTCCCGGATCACGAGTCGTCTGCTCCGGAGTCG
>CAYNGG010000161.1:0-9005 GCA_964396575.1 uncultured Desulfobacteraceae bacterium
CCTCAAGGGGCCGCCCCTACCATAAGCGGGCGGGATGCCATCGAAATCGAAATCGAAATCGGTGCGCCTGCCTCCCCCGGCGGGCGGGACGCCCGCGCTCCCAGGGGGGCCGGCATGTTGACCCCGGCATTGATCAGCATAAGCGCCGGCCTCGCTTTTCTCGGTGCCAAGCGTGTGTAAAACACAGCCTAAAGGAGAGGGGGAGTTTAGACCTCCGAGGTTTTGGAAACCTCGGAGGTCTTCAAACCATTCCCCCCTTCAGGGTTTACATCCGTTTACAACTGCTCCTTTACACTTGTTTCCAAAATAAGCACCCGGTCCCCGCCTCCGCCCCGGCAATCGTTTCGCTAAGCCGCTTTCATCAGCGCTAATCCGGCGGCCGAGGGCGCTGGACCGCCCGCTATCCGGGCTTCGGCATGGGTCTTGTAACACCCATAAGACCGACGGCGCTCGCCGGACCGTCCTGAATTCCGGACTTCCTGGAACCCGCCAGCCAAAGGAGCAGATCATGGCGCCCGTGACCCTGACCCCCGAAATCCTCACGGTCCTGGCCGTTTTATCCCTGACGATCCTGTTTTTCGTCTTCGAATGGGTTCGCGTGGACGTGGTGGGGCTGATCATGATGGTGGGTCTGCCGCTGTTGGGCTTAGTGGAGGCGAGCGAGGCCATAAGCGGGTTGAGCTCGAATGCCGTGGTGTCGATCATCGCGGTGATCATCATGGGCGCCGGGCTGGACAAGACCGGGGTGATGCACGCCATTTCCCGCCGGATCGTGAAGCTGGCGGGCCGGAGCGAGCTTCGGATCATGTCCCTGATCGCCGGGACCGTGGCCGTGATCTCGAGCTTTATGCAGAACATCGGGGCGGCCGCCCTCTTTCTGCCCACGACCCAGCGGATCTGCCGACAACTGGGCGTGCCCATCTCCCGGATTCTCATCCCCATGGGGTATGCGGCGGTCATCGGCGGCTGCCTCACCCTGGTGGGATCAAGCCCGCTGATTCTCCTCAACGACCTGATGTCATCCTGGTGGGCGGAAAACGCGGGGACGCTCGGGGGCCGGGAATTTGAGCCCTACGGTTTTTTCAGCGTCTCGCCCATCGGCATCGCCCTGGTGCTCGCCGTCCTGCTCTATTTCATCGTCTTTGGGAAATGGCTCCTGCCGGAGCGGGGGGCGGATGACTGCGTCCACTTCATGGACGATACCCTGGAATGCACTTACGGCCCCGCCGTCGGGACCATCCATGAGCTGAGTGTTCCCCCATCCTTTGCCCCCCAAACCCTGGATGCGCTCAAGATCCGGCCCACCTACCACGCCACCGTGGTCTGCATCTGCAAACGGGACCGGCGAAAGCGGGTGGTGGCCCCCTCCCGGACCGACATCATCGAGCCGGGCAACTTCGTGGGGGTCGTCTGCACCCCGGAAAAGGCCGGGCAACTGGCTCGGGATCTGAGCTGGCGACTGTTTTCGGAGCTCGACACCTTCAGCGAGGAGCTCACCCCGGACAACGCGGGGGCGGTGGAGGCCGTGATCACCCCCCGGTCGGAGCTGGCCGGGACGACCTTGAGCGCGGCCAAATTCCGGAAGCGGTATCTGATCAGCCCCCTGGCGATCTACCGGCGGAACCGGATCATGCTGGAGAACATCTCCGAGACCAAGCTTCAACCGGGGGACGCCCTCCTGCTTTTCGGGCAGTGGGAAAAGCTGGCCCTGCTCAAGGAAAAGCCGGATCTCGCCTTCACCCGGCACATCAAGGGCGAGACCACCCGGCCGGATCGGGCGGTCTATGCCGTCGGCTGGCTGGCGCTCGCCCTGAGCCTCGCCCTGATCTTCAACGTGACCCTCTCCATCGCCCTGTTGACCGGAGCGGTGGGCATGATCCTGACTCGGGTGTTGAGTATCGACGAGGCTTACGGCGCGGTGGACTGGATGACCGTCTTCCTGCTGGCGGGGCTGATCCCCCTCGGGATCGCCTTTCAAAAGACCGGCGCGGCCCATTACCTCGCCGTATCCATCATCGGCGCCATGGGGGAGATGCTGACGCCGTTGACGCTCCTGTTCATCATCTGCGCCGTGACCTCGTTTTTTACCCTGGTGGCGTCGAATGTGGGAGCAACCGTCCTGCTGGTGCCGCTGGCCATGAACATGGCCCTGGAGGTGGGGATGGCCGATATCCGGATGGCGGCCCTGGCCGTCGGGGTCTGCGCCTCGAACACCTTCATTCTGCCCACCCATCAGGTCAACGCCCTGATCATGCGGCCGGGGGGCTATCGGATCATCGATTACATCCGGGCGGGAACCGGGATGACCCTCTTGTTCATCGCGGTGGTGATGGGGATGGCCTGGGTCGCGGGGATTTAATCAAAAGCGATTCGCTCAGCGCGTCGGCGCCCGCCGCATCAAGAGGTCCTCGGCGGCCGGTGCCGATCCGTCGGTGAGCGTGCAGGCCGAGAAGTCGTCACCAAAGAGGGCATCGACTTGAAGGGTCCCTTTGGGCTCCCCCGGAATCCAGCCGGCCGGCGCGCCGGCCGGGCTTTTGACGACTCGGCCGGGGCTGACCACCACCAAGCGGTCGCCGGGGGTCAATCCGGACCGCTCGCCGGCGGTGACATACCACTGCTCGCCCTCTTGACCGAAAGCCCGGCAGTACCAGGGCATCCCGGTGCTCCGTTCGACGGCAAAGGCAACCGCCCGGATAAGGCCCCCGCGGACCAGAGCGTTCCGGTCATCGGCCGACGGGGCCGGGGCCTCAATGGCCATGGGGGGATAGCGATGGCCCAGGCCGGTATCCACCACCGAGACCGTCAACCGGGCCGACCCCGTGTCGGTCGTCTCGAATCCCTCCACCAGGATCACCATCCGGGCGCCGGGGTATCGCCCCAGGGAGCTCGATACGCATCCCAGATCCCGCCGTTCGAGACATCCGGCGGAGGCCAGCATATCCCGGACCCGGCCGGGGTCGGCCACAATGACCGGGAGGTCCCGCTCAATCTCCGGTACCGCCGAAACCGCCGCACCAATCACCGTCTCGCCTATCGACGACGGATCGAAAACCAGGGCCATCTTAATGGCCGAAGCCGTTGACGGAAGCGGTTCCGCCCCCTTGTCGGCCGGTGCCGACGCCGGCGACCGGACCGAATCGATGAGATCCCCCGGACGGACCATCTCATCCCGCTCCCGGTTCCGCTCCCGGAAAAAATCCCCGGACATGAGAAAGGGCTGGTCCACCGACATCCGGCGGACCTCCTCGGCCGAATACCGTTCTCCTGTTTCCGGCTCCCGGCTGACGATATCCGGAGCCCCGGCACATCCCATGGCCAGGGCCGCCAGCAGAAATCCGATGCCCAATTTGACCGTCAATCTCCTTACTCCCATGGTCGCTCCTTACAAAGCCGGGTGGCGGGCACTCGGGTTGGACCTCCGAGGTTTCCAAAACTTTGGAAACCTCGGAGGTCTTACGCGACCGGCCGGCCGCCCCTACCGCCGGTATTGTTCCCGTTAGAAATTCCAGATCAGCTCGGCGCCCAGCCGGGTGGCGGTATCGCTGGCGTCCGCGCCGCCGGACAGCGCCGCGGTCACGTCTTCCACGCCTTCACCCGGAAAGAAAAAGGCGAGCTGGCCCTTGATAAACATGTGTTTGCTGAGGGCCAGGGTGACCTCGTTATCCCACTCGGTGCCCACGAATCCGGAATTGACCCGGGTCGCCCGGACTTTTTGCCCCGAGGCCAGGGAGGTCTCGGTGATGGGATCAACCATGTTGGTGACGTAAAAATCCTCGTTCCAGTTGAAAAAGTTGAAGTTGGTCCGATAGATCAAAAAGATCTTGGGCCGCATGGTCAGGCCGAGGCTGACCATGGTCAAGCCCGGGTTGTCCCCCCGGCCGTTCCCGTTGCCGGCGAAGTTCTGGAGCCCGCCGACGAAGACCGGTGTCCCATTGCCGTAAAATTCGGGCACGTAGCCGTAAAGCGCGGTTCCCAGGACGAAGTTGGTATCGCCGATGATGGTGTTCTCACCGCCCCACATCCCGGAAAACCGCTGGGCGTTGGTGACTCCGGAGTATCCGCCCAGGGTGTCGTCGTTGGGGTCGTCGTCGCCGGAGGTGTACAACATGCCGAAGTGAGGCTTGAAGCTCATCCACCCCAGGGTGTCCTTGAGCTCCACGCCGACGTCGAAGGCCATGGCATAGGAGGCGATGTCGAAGTCGTCGTGCTCGATGATTCCGACTCCGTTATCCAGCCCTTTCAGACCGGTGTTGTCGGCCGATCCGAGCTTGTAGCAGGCCTCCCCCATCACCTCGACCATCCCGAACTTTCCGAGGTAGTAGCCGCCGATGTTGTGGGCGTCGGTGGAGGGCAGACCGCCGTTGATCCCGGCGAATTCACCCAACCCGGCCGAAGCGGACATGGCTCCGAGGAGATCAGTGGCCGGGACGTTCCGGATGCGGTCATAAGCGTAAAACATTCTGAATTTGTTAGATTCGCGGATCTTGTAGTCCACGTAGGCGGCCAGGAGGTCGCGGTCCTCGTCCACGGAGCCGGTGTGGTCGGCGGCATCGATCTGGAAGTCGTTTTCCTCCAGCTTGAGCCAGGCCATCGAGTAGTGGAACGGTCCCCGATCGCCTTTGATCCAAAAGCCGGCGTTGTCGTCGCCGTAAACCATGGAAGCCGCCTCGATGATGTCCAGGCCCCAGACATCCCAGCCGGCGTGGAACCGGAGGCCGGGAACCAGCTCGATGCTGGCGTTGAGCCGCTCCAAACCGAAGTTGGAAGCGCTGTCGATTTTCCCGCCCCGGTTATCGACGGTGGCGGTGTCAATGGGCCGGTCAAACTCCAGAGCCCCGTAAAAGCTCCATTTCTTATCCGGAGCCATGGCGTTGAAGTACATCTTGGTCTCATTGCGGATGTAGCCGTCGTTGACGCTCCCGCTCTCGTTGGAGTGGGTCCGCATAAAGGTGTCGGCCAGGTAGTAGGGGGAATAGGAGTCGGCCTGGGCCTTGAGGACCGTGGCATAAGCAGCGGCGCCCTCGATGGTGGCATTGGGGTTGTCTCTCATGATCCGGGCGGTCACCCCGTCAACGATCTGAGAGGCACCCTCCACCAGGACCGGGTCGGCGTTATCCCGGATCACGCCGGAAGCGGCGGCCTCGGACTCCTGGGCCACGGCGCCCACCACGATCCGCTGAGCCACGGCCTCGGCGTCGGCCGTGTTACCGGCGGCCATGGCGGCCTGATAGTCGGGATCGGCAAAGACCTGCTCCACGGCGGCCCGCTCCTCACCGCCCACCGCGGCGGCCGCTTCGACCCCGGCCTGAGCCACATAGGGCATGGCGACCTGGCTGGCCACCGCCTGGGCCGTCTCCATGTCACCGGCGGCCACGGCGGCCTGGTAATCCGGGTTCTGGGCAATGGCGGCCAGGGCCGCTCCGGCGACATCGGTGTTCTGAGCCTGAATGGCGGCCTGATACTGAGCCGCGCCAACCTGGGCGGCTTCGAGGCCCCCCATATAAACCTCGGCCGTCCGCATCCCGGCAAGATCACCGGCGCTGGCGGCTGATGCCTGGAGCTGAGCCGCGCCATCGGCGGCCTGACCGATAGCCGGGTTCATGGCGCCGAGGACCCCCTCGGCATTGTTCAAGGCGTTGGCAAACTCCTCGAAAGCCGTGGACACCCCCCGGTCATCAGACAGGGCGTTTTCAAAAGTCGTCGTGGCCTCGGAAAGGCTCTTGGCGGCATTGGCCGAGCTCAGGGCGCTCCCGGCGAATGCCTTGAGCGGCTCGGTGTTGATGTAGCCCCCGACCTCATCGCTCAACCCGAAATCCCAATTGGACTCCGAAGTGGGGATGAACCGGACCGTGGCTCCAAAGCTCATCAGGATGTCCTTGCCCGTTTCGATGCTCACGCCGCCGGGGCCGAGAATCTTTTCGGGGTCGAGATCGGAGGGGCCGGTAAGGACCTCCTCGGTGATGTCATCGACGATTCCCCGGTCCGATTCGGTGTCGCTTTGGGCGATGGCGCCGGCCGGTGCGAGAATCAGGGCCGCCGCGGCGACCCCGATCCATGCCAAAAAAAACCATTGCTTCCTCATCTCTTCCTTCCTCCGTAAAAGCCTAAACCATGATCAATTCGCAACGTGTCCCTAATGACTTGGATGGCGACTCCGCCGGCACTCACCTCCTCTCTCAGGTTATGGGTGATCGGTTCCTCTGAGCGAACGCTCAGTCAAGATCGCTATATTGTCGCGGGTCTATCACATTCAAACCCCGCTTACAAGGTTTTGGTGCCCTCGCCCAGAAATATTCTCACCGCCGGCTTGCGCGGCGCCATTCCATCCGTTAGGCTATCATCCTGGAGGGGCGACCGGCCGGTCGCTAAAGACGACCGAGGTGTCCAAAGTTTTGGAAACCTCGGAGGTCTAACCCGGACGGAAAATCGATCTTAAGGAGGCAAGACCATGGACCGGAACATCAAAACCCGCATCATCTCACTATCGGCCGCCTTGCTGCTCATCATCCCCGCCTTCGCGTCGGCCGATCCTCTCGTCGTGGGAGGCTTTTCCACCCTGTCTGCCGGCGATCCGCTCCCCGAGGGCTGGGAGCCGATGACCTTCGATGACATCGAATCCCATACCCGCTACACCGTCGTCGAGGATGAAGGGGCCGGGGCCATCCGGGCCGACAGCCGGGCGTCGGCTGCGGGACTGATCCGTAAGATTTCCATTGACCCGGCGGCCTACCCGGTCATTCAATGGCGGTGGAAAGCGGCCAATGTTCTCGAGGCGGGAGATGTCCGAAAGAAGTCCGGAGACGATTACCCGGCCCGGATCTATATCACCTTCGCTTATGATTCGGACCGGGTCGGGTTTTTCAAAAAGGCCAAATATGAAGCAGTTCGGCTGGCCTATGGGGAATATCCGCCGCTGGGGGCCATCAGCTACATCTGGGCAAGCCACGCCCCGGTGGGCACATCGGTCCCCAACCCCTACACCGAAGAGGTAAGGATGATCGTCATCCGGAGCGGCCCGAAGCATCTGGGGACCTGGGTCACCGAGCGCCGGAATGTCTTCGAGGATTATCGGCGGGCGTTTGGGGAAGACCCGCCGAAGATTTCCGGTGTGGCCATCATGACCGACACCGATAACACCGGGGAGTCGGCGACCGCCTATTACGGAGACATCGTCTTTATTGAGTGAAAAGACCTCCGAGGTTTCCAAAGTTTTGGAAACCTCGGAGGTCTCTCTCGGTGATCAACGGGGTGATTGGGAAGGGGGGAAGCCGTCCTCGGCCAGCGTCCGCCATCGGCCCTTTTTTCAACCCGGCGGGACGAACGCGGGCGGTGGCGGGACCGCCCGCGACGGAACACTTCCGGTCAGCCCTTGACCCGCTCGACGTACTGGCCGGTGCGGGTGTCGATCCGGACCAGCTCGTCCTGGTTGACAAACGGCGGGACCTGGATGACATGGCCGGTCTCGAGAGTGGCCGGTTTGGTGCTCCCGGCCGCCGTGTCGCCCTTGGCCCAGGGCTCGGCCTCGGTGATTCTCAGATCCACGAAGTTGGGCAGGGAGATCCCGATGGCCCGGCCGTCGAAAAAGAGCACGTTGCAGACCGTGTTCTCCTTGAGAAAGCTTTTCGCCTCTCCGATCTGGTCATCGGTGAGAAACTCCTGGACGTAGGTGGATGTGTTCATGAAACAATACCCGGAGCTGTCCGAGTAGAGATATTCCATCTCATGCTCCTCCAGGTTGGGCTCGTTGAACTTCTCGCCGGATCGAAAGGTCTTGTCGAACTGAACGCCGGTGGCCATGTTCTTGAGCTTGCACTTGTAGAGCGCCTGGCCCTTGCCCGGCTTGACGAACTCGAACTGGGTGACGACATACGGATCACCGTCCATCTCGATCTTCAGACCCTTTCTCAGGTCGCTGCTTTCATACATCAGGTATCACGCCTCCTTCATACACATCGAAAAAAGTATCCATCTATAAGTGATAGAGACCTCCGAGGTTTCCAAAAAATTTGGAAACCTCGGAGGTCTAAGGACATCCTCAACGGGAAATCTCCCGGGCCGCCCGGCGGGCGGCGGAAACAAAGCGTCGGACCCGTTCGGGGTCCTTTTGAAACCGAATGGGCCGCCCCTCACCGTCCGTGGCGTTGGTGCCGGTGCAGGAATCGACGCCGGCCGGCCGGACCCGTCGGATTCCTTCGGCAACATTGTCCGGGTCGAGCCCGCCGGCCAGAATAACCGGAACCGGGCTCTCATCGACCAGCTTCCGGGCGACGCCCCAGTCACAGGGGATGCCGGTGATCCCCACAAAGCCGGCCACCGGCTGAGCGCCTGCCGGGTGGGGCAAAAGCGTATCGGTCAGGAACAGGTCGCTGACCGGCGCCAGGGCTCGGGCCATCTCCAAAGTCGGCACGGCTTCCGAGGCGGTGACGGGACCAATGGGGATCGAGCGCATGATCCGGATATCGGGAAACTCCCGGCGGATGTCCGTCTGAAGCCGGACCATCGGCTCCATGCGGGCCGGCAAGTCATCCCGGTAGTCGGCCACGTCGCAGAGGTGAACGATGTCGGGCCGGTAATAAAGGAGGGCGGCGGCAACCCGGTCCGGCTCGGTGAACAGCGGGATCAGCGAGCTGACGGCGGACCGGTCCCGGACCGCCCGAATGGTCTTTCGGATCGTTTCCGACCGTTCCGGGAGGTCATCGGTCAAGACCGTTCCCACGTGGTCCACCCCTGAATCGACCATGGCAATGGCCGCTTCCGGGGTCTGAATCTCATAGATTTGAACAACAAACTCGGACATTCGCGTACTCCGCTCCAGCCAGCGTCTCCCAAAATGCGGTTGACATTTGCCGGAGGGTTTACCATATTCAAACCGTTTGCGCAAACGGTTTCATTGATTGGTGCATTGGCGGCTCCCACGGCACTAATCGTTATGAAGCCCTTTTCCGCCCGTCAGTCTCCCATGCCTGTTTCTCACGAATCGAAATCGAAATCGTGTTATGACTGAG
>CAYNGG010000162.1:0-4266 GCA_964396575.1 uncultured Desulfobacteraceae bacterium
CCGCCGGTGAGCCGGGACATGGCCGTGTTTTTGGTCACCAGCCGGGGCAGGATGTACTTGAGCTGGGCCAGCTCCACCTGGAGCTTGCCCTCACGGGTCCGGGCCCGCTGAGCAAAGATGTCCAAAATGAGCTGGGTCCGGTCAATAACCTTCAGCTCCGTGCTGTCGGTGATGGACCGGATCTGTGAGGGGTTGAGGGTCCGGTCGAAGATCAACAGGCTCACCCCCTGCTGGAGCGCCAGGATGAAGATCTCCCGGAGCTTTCCCCGCCCCAGAAGAAATCGGGGATCGATCCGCTTCCGCCGCTGGATGATCGTATCGACCACGGTGATCCCGGCGGTCCGGGCCAGCTCCCGGAGCTCGTCCAAGGAGTCCCGGGCCGCAACCCGGGGCTCGGTGGTGACACTGACCAGAAGCGCCCGCTCCGCCCCCCGGTCCCCCTCGTAGCGGGCCCGCATCCCGGCCATCTCCGCCTCCAGGGCGGTGATGAGGTCCAAACAGCCGATGTCCAACTCTCCGGGGGAGAGGGGGGCCATGACCCGGTAAGGCTGCTTGCCGGTGCTCCGGGGAAGGATGTGGGCGGCGTGGACCCGGACCGGCAAACCCTCATCGTCTAAGGCCAGGGCCGCCATCAGGTCGAGCCGAAGGAGAGATAGGTCGGTGAGATCGTCGTCGGTCAAGGGCTCATCGGCCTTCAGGTGGGTGTGGACGCACCGGAGGCCCTTGAGCCGGCCCGGCATGTTCCGGTACTCGGGGGTTTCCGGGATGACGATCCGATCGACTTCCCCGACGATGACCCCGGCAATCCGGCCCCGGCGCTCGATGAGGATGCCGATCTGCTGATGGATCTCCATCGAGAGGCGGCCGATGTCCCGGGCCAGCTCCGGGCTGATGATGGACTGAGGGGGGACCCGCCGGCGATAGAGGTTTTCCAGCCGGCGGCGCTGATTGGGCTTCAAGCCCTCGGTGTTGCCGTAAACCCGCTTCACGAAGCGCGACTATCCCTGCTCATAAGGGGCTGCCGGGTTTTCAAACCGGGTGTAGGCGTTGATAAAGGTCAGGGGCACCGTGCCGACGGGGCCGTTCCGCTGCTTGGACAGGATGATCTCGGCCATCCCCCGGTTGGGGTTGTTTTCATCCTTGTTGTACACCTCGTCGCGGTAGATGAAGGCCACCACGTCAGCGTCCTGCTCGAGTGCCCCGGATTCCCGGAGATCGGAGAGCTGGGGCCGCTTGTCACTCCGGTCCTCGAGTCTCCGGTTAAGCTGGGAAAGGGCCAGCACCGGCACGTTGAGCTCCTTGGCCAGGGCCTTCATGGACCGGGAGATTTCGGAGATCTCCAGGTCCCGCCGATCCAGGGAGACCCGGACTTTCATGAGCTGAAGGTAGTCGATGATAATCAGCCCCAGGTCCCGTTCCATGGCGAGCCGACGGGCCTTGGCCCGGATCTCCATCACCGAGATGTCCGGCGAGTCGTCGATGTAAATCGGCACGTCCGACAGGAGGCCGGCCGCGTCGGTGAGCCGGACCCAGTCGTCCTGATTGAAGAAGCCGGACCGGAGTCGGGATGAGTCGATCCGGGCCTCGGCGCAGAGCATCCGCATCGAAAGCTGCTCCTTGGACATTTCCAGGGAGAAGAGAGCCACCGGGAAGTCGGAGTCCACGGCCGCGTTCCGGGCGATGTTAAGGGCCAAAGCGGTTTTGCCCATGCTGGGCCGGGCCGCGAGAATGATCAAATCGGATCGCTGGAGCCCGGCGGTGAGGGTGTCGAGCTGAGTAAAGCCGGTGGGAACGCCGGTGACCAGGGCCTTGTTGCCCTGACGCTCCTCCAGGGTGTCGATGTTCGCTTCGATGATCCGGCTGATGGGAACAAAGGCCTGGGTGGTCTTGTGGCGGGAAATTTCGAAAATCGCGGTTTCAGCAAAGTCGATGACCGCGTCCACATCCCCCCGCTCCTCGAAACACTTCCGGATGATGTGCTTCGATTTGAGGATGAGCATCCGCAGGCAGGCTTTGTCATGAACAATCTTGGCGTAGTGGGCCGCGTTGACCGCTACCGGAACCTCGTCCAGAAGCGATGCCAGGTAGGCGGCTCCGCCTATCTCCTTGAGCTGATTTTTGGCCTCGAGCCGCTCGGTGAGGGTGATCAGGTCCACCGGCTCGTTCTTCCCGAAGAGATCCAGGACCGCTGTGAAGATTTTCTGATGGGCGGAGCGGTAAAAGTCCTCGGGCAAGAGGACGTCGGCGATGTCGAGGAGCACCTCGTTGTCCACGAGGATCGAGCACAACAGGGCCTCTTCGGCATCGAGGTTCTGGGGGGGCACCGGGTGGATCGATTCGTCCGGTGTCCGGGATCGGGCTTCGGCGACCATGGCTTGGGAGCTTTCAGTGGCAACGGGGGGACCCGGACGGCTCCCCCCGACCGGCCGGGTTACTCCGGGATCACCTCGATGGTAATCTCCGGCTCGACGTCGGCGTAAAGCCGGATGGGCACCGAGTAAGTCCCAAGGGTCTTGATCGGCTCAACCAACAGGACCATCCGCCGCTCGAGCTCGATGCCGAGCTTGGCCAATGCGTCAACAATTTCCCGTTGGCCCACGGAGCCGTAAAGCCGGTCCTCGTCGGTGACCTTGGCGGAGATCTGGCAGGAAATCCCCTCCACCCGTCGGGCCATCTCCTGGGCGTGCTCCTTTTCCTTGGCGATCTGGAGCTCGAACTTCTCCCGCTCCTGTGAAAGCATCCGGCGGTTGGCATCGGTGGCCGAAACCGCCTTGTTCTGGGGGAGCAGATAATTCCGGGCATAGCCGTCCCGGACCTCCACTTCCGTGCCGACAATGCCCAGTGAGTCAATGGTTTCAGTCAGAATGAGCTTCATCATGAGGGTATATCTCCCGTTGAACGGGACTGTCCGTCAGTCCGTTTTGGGTTCGAGTTTCCGGAAATCGAGCCACACGTCGAAAAGCCCCAGGCCGATGACCAGGAGCAGGAACAACTGCTGCATGACGATGAGGCTGTATAAAAACACGCGGACAAGCCGGGGAAAGCTTTTTTTGTCAAAAAACCAGGCCACAATGGCGATCCCGGCGAGGAAGTAGATCGTCAGGCTGACCAGCAGGCCGTTGATGGCAAGGGTTTTGATTGTCAGGTCGGGCATCATGACCCCAATCCCGCAGCCTATGACGACCCAGACCAGTGTTTCGGGCGGCTTCCATCGGTTTAAGGGACCGTAATCCGGAAAGGCCATCTCCCGGCTCCGGAGCAAAGCCCGGGCTAACAAAAGCGTGATCCAGGACACCAGAAGGGCCAGGATGGCCGCCAGGGCGGGCATCAGGCGGATGAGGACCTCCTGGATCAGGTCGGCCGACCGCTCGATGGTCCGGATGTGCTCCGCCGGGATGCCCATGCTTTCGTAAAGCTTGAGGCTCAGGGCCAGGTTGGTCGCCACATATTCGGATACGGCGGCCACGAGCCCCTGTCCGTTGGCATGGGCCGCCACGGTCAGGATCACCACGCCGGATAAGACGGCGGCGGCGGCTGGTTTGAGCACCACGACCTCCACCGGCCGACGATCCGCCAGGCTTTCGGCCAGGAGGTAGCCGATCAGAAGGAGCTCGCTGAAAAAGAGGAGGTCCACCGTGAGCCGGCCATAGGCCAGCAACATCAGCCCGACCGCTCCGCCGGCCACCATCGCCCCGAGCTTCCGGCCCAGCCGGAGCCGGTAAACCAGCACCGGCAGGGGGAGCGCCAGGGCGATGAAAAAGCCGAGGATCGGGAGATTGGCCGAAATGGCAAAGATCAACCCGGTCAGCCCCACGCCGGCGGCTACTTCCTTCGTCCGGCTCCCCGTCGCTTCCGGCGGCATCAATGGCTCCCGTAATCCCGCCGGGCCCTACATCTCCAGCTTGCCCATGTAGGGCAACAGAGCGATGGTGCGGGCCCGCTTGATGGCGGTGGTCAGAGTCCGCTGATGCCGGGCGCAGGTCCCGGAAATCCGCCGGGGGATGATCTTGCCCCGCTCGGTGATGAAGTAAGAGAGGACTTTCGAGTCCTTGTAATCAATGACCATCTTGCTGTCGGCGCAGAACCGACACACCTTGCGCCGATGAAAGATCCGTCGCTTTTTCCTGCGCGGTCGTCCCCGACCGGCCGATTTTCTGGCTGCCATGGTTACGCCTCCTTGTCGTCGGTTGAGCCGGCGGAAGATGACGCCGACGGGGATTCAGATTCGGGCTCGGCCGGTGTCCCGGCGGGTTCCGATTCGGGCTC
>CAYNGG010000162.1:4366-8913 GCA_964396575.1 uncultured Desulfobacteraceae bacterium
CTCAGCCTCTGTTTCCGCTTCAGCCTCCGCCATGTCCTCGCCCGCGGTCATTTCGGCCTGAACCGCCGCTTCGTCCACGTCCTTGTTTAGCAAGACCGTCATGAACTTGAGGACCCGCTCGTCGATCCGGAAAGATCGCTCCATTTCCGCGACCAGCGGGCCGTCACCGCAGTAATCGATGCGGAAGTAATGGCCGCGGTTCTTCTTCCGGAGCTCATAGGCCAGCTTCCGGCTGCCCCACTCATCAACGTAAACGAGGAGTCCGCCGCGGGCGGAAATGATCTCCCCGATCCGATCGACCAGGGCCTGCCGATTCTCCTCGGGCACGTCCGGGTCCACGATCACAATGGTTTCGTATCGCCTCATACCGCCTCCTTGTGGATTTCAAAGCCCCGGTGGCGAACCGGAGCAAGGATGGGTTCAGTGCCGACCATCAAAAAGGGGTTAGCTCGATTGAAAGCTAACCCCGTCGCGGCAACTGGTGGGCCGTCCAGGAATCGAACCTGGAACCATCTGATTAAGAGTCAGGTGCTCTGCCTAGTTGAGCTAACGGCCCGTTTCGATGTCCGAAACAAACAAAAATGCTTTTTATCAGGCTGGCGAGATTCTGTCAACTGGAAAATTCAAATTTTTCAATCTCCCTTCAGGGCTCGGGCCATCGCCGTCGCTGTTTCTCTCGACGGGCCCGCTTCTTGTCCCGGTCCCGAGTCACTTTGTCCTGCTTCTGATGGCGCCGGTCCCGTTTGCCGTCCCGGTCCCGTTCCCGTTCAAAGGTGACGATGTAGGACCCGGGCATCCGGTCCGGGTGAGGCGGCGTCGGACCCTTGGGCTTGGCCGCCGCGGCCTTCTCCGACGGCTTCTTTTCCGGGACCGGCGGGGCGGTGAAGCCGGCGGGGGGCAATCGATCGGCGAGAAAAAGTCCTTCACCGGCTGACTGAAAGGCCACGCCCGCGTTATCAGCTTCGGCGGTCTGGACGGTCAGAAGCACCGGGTCCCCGTCGATCCGGAGTCCGATCCGTTCGGCCGTCTCCGGGCTTTCGGCCAGGACCACCCGCCCGTCGGGGCCGGGATCGATCCCCCGCTCCACCACCGCCCCGTGAGCCCGGCGGCGGACACAGGTATAAAGGAGCTTGGGCAAATCGCCAAGACTCACCGGCCGGGGAGCGGACAGGTGGGTCCGATCCACCGCCCGAATCCGGTTGTCGGCCACCTCCACCGGCGGGTCGGGCAGCGTAATGAGCACCTCGTCGATGTGAGACCGGCGGATATGGCGCCAGCCGTCCTCTTCGCTCAACGCCTTGAGCAGCTCCTTGATTTTCACCCAGCCATCAGGGTCGGGCACCAGGCCCAGCTCGTCGGGCCGGCGGCCGAGCACATAGGTCAACATCTTTGCCAGACGGTGGGGGAATCCAGTTTGTACCATGGCGGTCGATCACCTTCCTTAGATCCGAATGCCTTCGCATTCGGGTGTTGAAATCGCGTCCAATCCGGTGTATCAATCCCCTTTCATCTCATAATCGCTGGGATGTCAACTGAATTCTGTAACGGAAAGGAAGGCGGCACATGACCATCGAGCGATCCAAATCCCTGTTCGCCCAGGCCCGGGCCCTGATTCCCGGCGGCGTCAACAGCCCGGTGCGGGCCTGCGCCAGCGTCGATGATACCCCGTTGTTCATCGAAAACGCCGACGGCGCCCTGATCTTCGACGCCGACGGCAACCCCTATATCGACTATGTGGGCTCCTACGGCCCCCTGATCCTCGGCCACGCCCACCCGGCGGTGGTCGAGAACCTCACCGCCACCGCCCGGCTGGGGACCTCATTCGGAGCCCCCACCGATCTCGAGATCCGCCTGGCCGAGCGGATCATTGCCGCGGTCCCATCCATCGACCAGGTCCGGATGGTCAATTCGGGGACCGAGGCGACCATGAGCGCCATCCGCCTGGCCCGGGCCGTCACCCGCCGGGACGGGGTCGTCAAGTTTGACGGCTGCTACCACGGCCACGTGGACAGCCTGTTGGTGGCGGCCGGCTCCGGGGTGGCCACACTCGGGATTCCCGGCAGTCCGGGGGTGCCCGAATCCTTCGTGGCCCACACGGTCTCGCTCCCCTACAACGACATCGACGCCTTCCGGACCCTCATGGCGGACCGGGGCGATGAGATGGCGGCGGTGATCGTCGAGCCGGTGGCCGGAAACATGGGCCTGGTCCCCCCGGTGGAAGGCTTTCTGGAGACTCTCCGGGAGGAGACGGCCCGCCACGGGACCATCCTCATCTTCGACGAGGTGATGACCGGTTTTCGGGTGGCCTTTGGCGGCGCCCAGGCCCTCTACGGGATCACCCCGGACCTCACCTGCCTGGGCAAGATCATCGGCGGCGGTCTCCCGGTGGGGGCCTACGGCGGGCGAGCGGACCTCATGGCCCACATCGCGCCCGAGGGGACCGTCTATCAGGCCGGGACCCTTTCGGGCAATCCCCTGGCCATGGCCGCCGGCCTGGCGACGCTCAACACCCTCACCGACCCCGACTGCTACCGCCAGCTCGAAGACCGGTCCGAAGCCCTCTTCCGGGGGCTCACGGCCGCGGCGGCCGACGCCGGCATCCCGGTCAACGGGGCGAGGGTGGGCTCCATGATGGGGATTTTTTTCACCGAGCGTCCCGTGACCTGCTTCGCGGACGCCAAGACCGCCGACCTGGATCGCTTTTCCGCCTATTATAAAGGTATGCGGCGACGGGGGATCTACCTGGCGCCTTCTCAGTTCGAGGCCCTTTTCGTCTCGCTGGCCCACACCGAGGACCAGATCGCCACAACCGTTCAAGCGGCAAGGGAGACCTTCGGTGAGCTGGCCGGATAACCTCAAGGGAGACGGGGACCGGTGGGTCCACCTCATCGCCGTCTGCGGCACCGGCATGGGCGCCCTGGCCTGTATGCTCAAGGACGCGGGCTTTCGGGTGACCGGCTCCGACCAGAACGTCTATCCCCCCATGAGCGAGTTTTTGGCCCGGAAGGGTATTCGGGTGATGGCGGGGTTTTCCGCTGATCACCTGGCCCGCCGGCCGGACCTGGTGGTGGTGGGCAACGCCGTGACCCGGGACAACCCCGAGGCCCAAAGGATTTTCGAGATGGATCTGCCCTATTGCTCCATGCCCGAAGCGATCAACCGGATTATCGCCGACGGCAAACAGCGGCTGGTGATCACCGGCACCCACGGCAAGACCACCACCGCCGCCCTCCTGGCCTGGGTCCTCCACCGGGCCGGCGCCGACCCCTCCTTTTTCATCGGCGGCCTGGTCCGCCCATTCAACGCCAATTACCAGGTCGGGTCCGGACCGGCCATGGTCATCGAAGGCGACGAATACGACACCGCCTTTTTCGACAAGCGGCCCAAATTCCACCATTACGACCCGCATCTGGCGGTTTTGACATCCATCGAAATGGACCACGCCGACATTTTCAGGGACATCGACCAGATCGCCGGGGAGCTCCGGAAGCTTATGGCCCACATCGACCCGGCCGGGGCCCTCTTCGCCTGGGACGGGGACCCGCTGATATCCGACGTGGTCCGGTCGGCCGCCTGCCCGGTGTTCCGATACGGGTCCGCTCCGGGCTCGGACTGGCGCCTCGGCGAGGTCACCGTCCGGCCGCCCTGGACCCGGTTTGTCGTCCATCATCAGGAGGCCGGAACATTGACTTTCAGGACCCGGCTCATGGGCGAGCACAACCTCCACAACGCCCTGGCGGTGATCGGAATGGCCCATGCCCTGGGGATTGAGATGGCCGCCATTGCCGAGGCCATTGAAACCTTCGAGGGGGTCCGCCGACGCCAGGAGATCCGGGGCACGGCCGACGGAGTGACGGTCATGGACGACTTCGCCCACCATCCCACCGCCGTCCGCGAGACGATCCGGGCGGTCCGGCCCCATGTCCCGGACGGCCGGCTCATTGCCGTCTTCGAGCCCCGGAGCAACACGAGCATGCGCCGGACCTTCCAGTCGGTTTACCCGGATGCCTTCGAAGGCGCCGACCTCGTCTGCATCCGGTTTCCCTCCATGATCCGGAAGGTCCCCGAGGACCAGCGGATCGACACCGCCCGGCTGTTGTCCGACATCAAGGCCCACGGCCAGGCGGCCCACCTCTTCCCCGACACCGACGCCATCATCGACTTTCTGACCGACGAGGCCCGCCCCGGCGACACCATCCTCGTCATGTCCAACGGCGGGTTCGACAACATCCACAACCGGCTCCTGGCCCGGCTCACCGAGCACCAGCGTCGCTGAGCTCAAACGGCTCGGCGTGTCTCATCTAGAGTAGATGCCCTCTGAAGCGGTTGTCTGAGAGAGTGGAGCCGTGAGGGCTTCTCCCTATCCCCATTTGGTTTGTACTTCTGAAAACCCTTTCAGTTTTCAGCGTTTCACTGATTCATTGTTCTGATTTTCTGAGTGCTCTTTGCAACCTCGTCAGTCATATTTTCCACAGGTTTCCACAGCGATTTCCCATACCACTCGGCTTGCGGGATTTATTTTGCATTGGCCTGTTGATGCTACGGCT
>CAYNGG010000163.1:0-8831 GCA_964396575.1 uncultured Desulfobacteraceae bacterium
CTCAAGCCCTCGCGGGTCCGCCCCCAAAATCAGAAACCGGAAACCGATGATTCGGAAAATCGTCCTGTTCAGCATTTGCGTGTGTCTGATCTCGGCTCAGGCGGCGGTCGAAAGCCCGGCGGCCGATGCTCGTCTGTCGGAGCTGCGGATCAGCAACCGCAACAACGATTTCGTGGTTTATCTCAACGTGACGGGCGCCTTTACCGAGGAGATGAAATCGGCCATCCTGAGCGGGGTGCCGGCGACCTTCTCCTTTTTGATCATTCTGAGCCGGACCCGGCCTTTCTGGCCTGACCGGACCGTGGCCGACCTCACTTTCACTCACACGGTCAAGTACAACACGCTTCGGAAGGAGCTGGTCGTCCGCCGCTCCTGGGAGGACAACGGCACTCATGTGGTCAAATCCCTTGACGAGGCCCGGCGGCTGATGACCGTCATCGAGGACGTGCCCATCATTCCGCTCCGCGCCCTGGAGCGGGGGGCGCGGTACCAGCTCCGGGCCAAGGCCGAGCTGGGTCGGATCACCCTTCCCTTATACCTTCACTACGTTCTGTTTTTCATTTCGCTGTGGGATTTCGAGACCGACTGGTACACTATCGATTTCATCTATTGAGATGGATTCGCCGGAACGGGTCGTCGGGTCGGCGGAGCGCTCGGGGCAACCGGTTTCTGAACGGAGGGCGGCGCGGGGGGGGCTTGTCCGAGGCCGAGCGGCGGCGCCGCCGTCGGGAGCTGATCCTCATCGGCGCCATCCTCGTGGCGATGGTCCTCCTGACGGTCGCCGAAAACCGGATGGTCCGTTTCCCGCCATGGCGGGACTTCCCGGTCTCCGACACCATCCTGATGTTCATCCTGATCAATCTGAACCTCCTGCTTCTCCTGCTCCTGGTTTTTCTGGTTTTCCGGAATCTGGTCAAGCTTCTTTACGAGCGGCGGCGGAAAGTGATGGGGTCGAAGCTCCGGACCCGGCTGGTGGTCGCCTTTATCGCCATTACGCTTCTGCCGACGGCGGTTCTCTTTTTCTTTTCCATCAATTTCATCACCAGCAGCATCGAGCTCTGGTTCAACGTGCCCGTCGAGGCGTCCTTGGGCAGCTCGCTTCGGGTGGGCCGCCGGCTCTACGATTATGTCGAGGCCAACAACCGGTTTTATCTGGAGCGGGTGGCCTATCAGATCCGGTCACGGGGCCTGCTGACACCGGGGCGGAGCGAGGACCTTGACCGGTACATCTCGGTGGTTCAGCGGGCCTTCAACATCGATGCGGTGGAGGTTTACGGTTTGCCCGGAGACCCCCGGGCCGTCCACCGCCTCGGCGTGGCCGTGGCCGACGGGCCGGCCGATTCTTCGGTGCCGCCCCTGTCCGGCGAGAACCTCTATGCCGAGATCGAGGTCGGCGGGGTCCGTTCCATCTCCGAGCACGTGGACGGGGGGGAGCTGGTTCGGACGGTGGGCACCGTTCCCTTCGGGGTCCGTCTAATGGACGCCGATGGACTCTGCGTCCTGTCGGTTCGAATTCCGCCGGACCTTTCCGAAAGCCTCGACCAGATTTCCCGGGGAGTGGAGGAGTACCAGCAGATCAAGCTCCTCAAGGACCCCATCCAGCTCACCTACTACATCACCATCTCCATCGTCGCCCTCCTGGTGGTCTTCTGCGCCATCTGGTTCGGGTTTTACCTCGCCAAATCGATCAGCATCCCCATCCGGGATCTGGCCGAGGGGACCCGGCGGGTGGCCGAGGGGGACCTGGGATTCAGCATCGCCCGGGCCGGGGACGACGAGATCGGCAGCCTGGTCGATTCCTTCAACCGGATGACCCGGGACCTTCGGTCCAGCCGGGAGCAGCTCGAGCTGTCCGCTCAGATGCTCCGGGATCAGAACGTCGAGATCGAGGAGCGCCGGCGGTACATGGAGATCGTCCTCAAAAACGTCTCGACCGGCGTCATCACCCTCGACGCCGAGGGCAACGTGGCCACCGCCAACACATCGGCCGAGCGGATGCTCCAGATCCGGGCCGAGGACATCCTCAACAAGAGCTACCGGGAGCTTTTGGGGGGGCAGCACCTCAACCTGGCCCGTGAGGTGATGGCCGAGCTCGCCGCTTCCCATGACCATGCCGTCGAGTTTCCCCTGAAGCTCACCGTCAACGGGAGCCCCCGGAGCTTCCGGGTTCATGTCAACGCCCTCTTGGACGATGCCGGCCGGCGGATGGGCCTGGTGATGGTCTTCGACGATCTGACCGACCTGGAAAAGGCTCAGCGGATGGCGGCCTGGCGTGAGGTGGCCCGGCGGATCGCCCACGAGGTCAAAAACCCGCTGACCCCCATCAAGCTCTCGGCCCAGCGGCTCCACCGGAAATACGCGGCTCAACTGGACGAGCCGGTTTTCGAGGAATGCACCCGGATGATCATCGACCACGTGGACCTCATCCGGAACCTGGTCAACGAGTTCTCCGCCTTTGCCCGGTTTCCGACCGCTGATCCCCGGCCCTGCGACCTTGCGTCCATCGTCACCGAGACGGTGGCCCTTTACCGGGAAGGTCACCCGGAGATTACTTTCGACGTCCGGCTGCCCGAGGCCGAGCTGCCCCAAATCCGCCTGGACCGCCGCCAGATCAAGCAGGCTCTGATCAACCTGGTCACCAACGCCATCAACGCCGTGGGCGAGCGGGGAACGGTATTCCTGGCGGTTTCCCCCGAGCCCCCGGGGAACCGGTCCGGGGTCCGGCTGATCGTCGCCGACGACGGTCCCGGAATCGACGACGAGACCAAGGCCCGGCTCTTCGAGCCCTATTTTTCCACCCACAAGGCGGGCATGGGGCTTGGCCTCACCATCGTCTCATCCATTGTCGAGGAGCACGGCGGCCGGATCGCCGTCCGGGACAATACCCCCCGGGGCGCGGCCTTTGTGATCGACCTGCCCTTTTAATCCGATCCCCCGAAGCCTGTAGGGGCGACCGGTTGGTCGCCCCCGCACCGGCGGCGGGGGGACAAAAGGAGTGACCATGTTTCCCACGATCATGATCGTTGACGACGAGCCGTCGATCCTGCAATCCCTGAGCGGTCTTCTGTCCGACGAGGGATTCGAGGTGACGGCCGCATCCAACGGGTACGAGGCCCTGAAGATGATCGAGGTCGAGCCGCCGGACCTGGTGCTGCTCGATATCTGGATGCCGGGAATCGACGGGATCGAGACCTTGAAGGAGATCAAGAAGGACAACCCCTTTGTCCAGGTGGTTATCATCACCGGGCACGGCTCCATCGAGGCCGCGGTCAAGGCCACCAAGCTCGGAGCCTTTGACCTCATCGAAAAACCCCTGTCCATTGACAAGGTCATCGTGACCATCAACAACGCCCTGAGCTTCCGGCGGCTGGAAGAGGAAAACCGGTACCTCCGGAAAAAGACCATCGAAAAGAACGCGGTCAACGGCACCGGTCCCGCCATCTCCGCTCTGAAGCACCAGATCGCCGCCGTGGCCCCCACCGACGCCTGGGTCCTGATCACCGGGGAAAACGGAGTCGGCAAGGAGCTGGTGGCCCGGACCATCCATCAGCTCAGCCCCCGGGCCGAAGGACCTCTGGTTGATGTGAGCTGCGCGGCCATCCCCGAGGCCCTGATCGACTCCGAGCTTTTCGGGCATGAGCGGTCCGCCGTGCCGGGGGCCACCAACCGGCGGCGGGGCAAGATCGAGGTGGCCGACGGCGGGACCCTCTATTTCGACGAGATCGGGGACATGAGCCTCGCGGCTCAGGCCCGCCTGCTCCGGGTCCTCGAGGAGCAACAGTTTCAGCGGGTGGGCGGTGACCGGGTCCTCAAAATGAACGCCCGGATCATCGCCTCCACCGGCAAGGACCTGGAGGCCGAGATCGCCGCCGGCCGGTTCCGGGAGGCCCTCTACTACCGATTAAACGTCGTCCCGGTCCACGTCCCGCCCCTCCGGGAGCGGATCGAGGACATCCCGATCCTGGTCGAAGTCTTTCTGGATCGGCTCCACCGGGAAGGCCGGGCTCCCCGGAAGCAGATCTCCCCGGCGGCCCTGGAGGCCCTTTCGGCTCACACCTGGCCCGGCAACGTCCGGGAGCTCAAGAACCTCATCGGCCGGCTGGCGGTGATGGTGGGAGACGAGACCATCGAGCCTCACCACCTCCCCGACCCGACCGCCGCCCCGCCGCCCCCTTCCGACAACGGCGGGTTATGGGTGGGCACGAGTCAAAAATCAAAAATCGAAAATCAGACATCTAAAATCTCAGGCTTCTTTGCCATCGACTCCTTTGCCGGAGCCATGGCGGCTTTCGAGCGGGAATACCTATCCCGGCGGGTCGCGGCCCACGACGGGGACCTGGACCGGGCCGCCGAAGCGGTGGGGGTGGACGCCGACTTCATCCGGGAACGGCTCGGGACCGGGGCCTGACGCCGTGCGGGTGATCGGGGGAACCCATCGCGGCCGGCCCCTTGCCGCCGTTTCGGGACGAGGGACCCGGCCCACCGGCGACCGGGTCCGTGAGGCGATCTTCAACATCCTCGGGGGCCGGTTGGCCGGAGAACGGGTCCTCGACCTCTATGCCGGGACCGGGGCTCTCGGGATCGAGGCCCTGAGCCGTGGGGCCGGGCGGGCGGGGTTTGTTGACCGGGACCGGGCGGCGGCGGAGACCGTGACGGCCAACCTCGAGACCCTCGGGCTGGCCGACCGGGCAACGGTGGTCCGCCGGGATCTCACCCGGCGCCCCTGGCACCTGCCGGGCGGCCCCTTCCATCTCGTCTTCATGGACCCCCCGTACCGGCTCGGGCTGATCCCGCCGACCCTAACCGGGCTCCGGGACGAGGGCCTCCTCGCGCCGGGCGCCCGGATTGTCGCCGAGCACGGGACCGACGACCCGACCCCGACCGCCAACGGATTCATCGCGGCGGACCAGCGTCGATATGGAAAAACCTTGGTCACCTTTTTCGTTTGTGATATGGGAAAGGGCTTTTAGGAACCCGGAAGGAGAATTTGGAGGACTTGCCCATGGATAAAATCGCCATCTACCCCGGCTCCTTCGACCCCGTGACCAACGGCCACCTGGACATCATCAATCGGGGTCTGAAGGTCTTTGACCGGCTTATCGTCACCATTTTGCACAACCCCGCCAAGAAATACCTGTTCACCCTGGACGAGCGCCGGGAGATGCTCCGGGAGAGCCTGGCCGACAACCCTCATGCGGAGGTGGCCGACTATCACGGTCTTCTGGTTGACTACGCGGCTCAACGGCGGGTCCACGCCATCCTCCGGGGCATGCGCGCCGTCTCCGACTTCGAGCTCGAATTCCAGATGGCCCTGATGAACCGGAAGCTCAACCGGGAGATCCAGACGGTCTTCCTCATGACCGGCCTCCGCTGGATTTTCACCTCCTCGTCCATCATCAAGGAAGCCGCCCAGTTCGGCGGGGACATCGACGACATGGTCCCGGAGCTGGTCAACCGAAAGCTCAGGGAAAAGTACGGCCTGCCGATGGCGGACGATTAACCCATGGACCTCTGGCAGCTCAAGATTTTTTGCAAGGTCATCGAGACCCGGAGCTTTTCCGGGGCCGGCCGGGCCGTCCACCTCTCCCAGCCCACGGTGAGCAGCCATATCAAGGAGCTCGAGGACCATTTCGGCTGCCGGCTCGTGGACCGGCTTTCCCGTGAGGCGGTCCCCACGGCCGCCGGGGAGGTCCTCTACGACTATGCCCGGCGGTTGATGGCCCTTAGAGACGATCTTGAGGCGGCCATCGCCGGGCTCCACGGGAAGATCCGGGGCCGCCTGGCCGTCGGCGGCAGCACCATCCCCGGCGTTTACATCCTCCCGCCCCTGGTGGGGGCCTTTACCGCCCGCTATTCCGACGTGACCATCTCCTTGTCCGTGGGCGATACCGAGACGGTGATCGAAGGGGTGGCCGGGGGCCGGCTCGAGCTGGGGGTAGTGGGGGCGAAGAGCGCGGACCGGCGAGTCCGTCAGGCTCCCCTGGTGGACGACCGCCTCTGCCTGGTGGTCCCCGCCGATCATCCCTGGGCCGGAGGCCCCGAGGTCTCCCTCGAAGCCCTCATGGCCGAGCCGTTTATCATCCGCGAGCCGGGTTCCGGGACGCTCCAGTCGATCCGGGAGCGGCTGGGCCAGGCCGGGGCCGACCCGGACGGACTTCGGGTCTCCGCCGAGATGGGATCGACCCAGGCCGTGCTCCAGGGAATTAAGAGCGGGCTGGGGGTTTCGATCCTCTCCTGCGTGGCCGTGGCCGACGCCGTGGCCGCCGGGTCCGTCGTCACCGTGGCCATCCGGGACCTGTCCATGGAACGCCGGTTCTATCTCACCTGGCACCGGCAACGGACCCCATCCCCCCAGGCCGCCGCGTTCATCGACTTTTTGAAGGAAACCGTCCCGGCGGAGACCGGAGAGGCCCATGACGATTGAGCTCTCGGACAACGCCCGGATCGTCCTGGACCGCCGCTATCTGAAGCGAAGCTCCGACGGCAACGTGGTCGAGACCCCCGAGGAGATGTTCGACCGGGTGGCCCGGACCATCGCCGGCGCCGATGCCGCCTTTGACGAAAACGCCGACGTGGACGAAACCGCGGACCGGTTCCGCAAGATGATGACCCGCCTCGAGTTTCTCCCCAACTCCCCGACCCTCATGAACGCCGGCCGGGACCTGGGCCAGCTTGCCGCCTGCTTCGTCCTCCCGGTGGACGACTCCATGGAAAGCATCTTCGAGACTCTCAAGCACACCGCCATGATCCACAAAAGCGGCGGCGGCACCGGCTTTTCCTTTTCCCGAATCCGCCCGGCCCGGGATGTGGTCCGGTCCACCGCCGGGGTCTCATCCGGGCCGATCTCCTTTATGGCCGTTTACGACACCGCCACCGAAACGGTCAAGCAGGGGGGGACCCGCCGGGGCGCCAACATGGCCGTCCTCCGGGTGGACCACCCGGACATCGAAGCCTTTATCGAGGCCAAATCCGAAGCCCGAACCCTCAATAACTTCAACATCTCGGTGGCCATCACCGACGACTTCATGACGGCGGTGGCGGACCGGACCGACTATCCCCTGGTCAACCCCCGGACCGGCCGGACCGTCCGCCGCGTTCAGGCCGAGGACCTCTTCGCCCGGATCGCCGATGCGGCCTGGGAAACCGGCGAGCCCGGGGTCCTCTTTATCGACCGGATGAACGCCGACAACCCCACCCCGAATCTCGGAACCATCGAGGCCACCAACCCCTGCGGCGAGCAGCCGCTCTTGCCCTGCGAGTCCTGTACCCTCGGCTCCATCAACCTGGCCCGGATGGTCAAAGACGGAGACCTCGATACCGACCGGCTCTGGCGGACGGTCCGGGACGCGGTCCACTTTCTCGACAACGTGGTCGAGGTCAACCGGTACCCGCTCCCGGTCATCGCCGAGATGAGCCGACGGACCCGGAAGATCGGCCTCGGGGTCATGGGATTCGCCGACATGCTCATCCGGATGGGCATCCCCTATGACGACGAGGCGGCCGAGGCTGAAGCCGAAGCGGTCATGAGCCAGATTACCGCGTGGGCGAGGGCGGCATCGGCGGAGCTGGCCGAAACCCGGGGCAGCTTCCCCGCCTATCCGGGCTCGATCTTCGACGACCCGGCGACCCCGGCCATGCGAAACGCCACCGTCACCACGGTGGCCCCCACCGGGACCATCAGCCTCATCGCCGGGGTCTCCAGCGGGATCGAGCCGCTCTTCGCGGTGGCCCACGCCCGGCATGTCTTAAACGGCGAGATCCTGAACGAGGTTCACCCGCTCTTTCGCGAGATCGCCAAGGAAGAGGGCTTCGACTCCCCGGAGCTCGAAGCCGAGGTGGTCCGGACGGGAAGCCTCCGGGGGGTGGAATCGGTGCCCGAGTCGGTCCGGCGCCTCTTCTCCACCGCTCACGAGATCGCCCCCGAATGGCATCTCCGGATTCAGGCCGCGTTCCAGCGCCACACCGACAACGCCGTCTCCAAAACGGTGAACCTCCCCGCCGACGCCACCCGACAGGCGGTGGCGGACATCTACCGCCAGGCTTTCGAGGCGGGGCTGAAGGGCGTGACGTTATATCGCGACCGGAGCCGGGCCGATCAGGTGCTCCGGACCGGCCCCGAACAGAGGGGCGCCGAATCTCAGTCCGGCCGGGGCCCCCGACCCCGGCCCGAAAAGACCGAGGGCTACACCCGCCGGGTCCGGACCGGCTGCGGGAATCTATACGTCACCGTCAACTCCGACGACGACGGGATCTGCGAGGTCTTCGCTCAGATGGGCAAGACCGGCGGGTGCGCCTCATCCCAGACCGAAGCCGCCGGCCGGCTCATCTCACTGGCCCTCCGATCAGGCATCCCGCCCGATGCGGTGGTCAAGCAGCTCATCGGCATCCGCTGCCCCTCTCCCACCTGGAAAAACGGCCGGATCACCCTCTCCTGCCCCGACGCCATCGCCCAGGTCCTCCAGGCGGCGGCCGGCGACGACATCCCCACCGCCCCGGTCCAGCCCGGCATCGACCTCTGCCCCGAATGCGGCGGCGCCATGACCCACGACGGCGGCTGCCGGCTCTGCCGGAGCTGCGGGTTTTCGAAGTGCAACTGATGGGGGGAGGTCCGGGCCCAAAAAGCGATCCATCCACCCCGTCGGAAGTCGTCCGCTATCTCTTTGATATGAATCCGGTTCAAGTGGTTTTCCCCCTTGAACCCGAAATCCCTTCCCCCTCCGGAAACCCTCCGGCAATTCGTAATTCGTAATTCGTAATTCGTAATTATCAATTCATCATCTGGTTGATGAGACGGGCTTTCAGGACTCCATCGACCAGGCCCGCTCCTTGAA
>CAYNGG010000164.1:0-8698 GCA_964396575.1 uncultured Desulfobacteraceae bacterium
CTCTCCCGCATGGCCTGGTCCCCGAAGGGGCCGAACCAGGCCGCGATCCGGGAGAGCTCATCGAGAAAGCGCGCCTTGTCCCCGGAGGTGATCATCTCGCCGGTTTCATTCAACCATATCACATCACACCGCCGTTTCCACGGGATGGATAAAGGCCCTCCATGCGACCGCCGCCTACGGCCCGCTCACCGATTCGCTTTGCGCACCCCCAACTTAACCATCGCGATGATCATCTTGCAGATGTTGGCGGAGCCCTCCACAATGTAATAGGTGGCGCGTCCCGGTAGAACCGGGTCTCGGCCGATTCCGGTGATGCACATGGTAGGGCCGGAGACGAGAGATAATCGCGTTGACACGGCGCCGGTCGTCTGCCATATTGATATCCAGTTGCGCGGAATTGTGAGAAATGTCAAACCATTAACCGGAAGGAGGCGGGAATGCGGAAAGGATTCAAGGCAGTGGCGGTCGCGGGATTGGTGCTCTTCATGGCGGTCGGGGGTGTGTCGGCCGAGGAGATCGTGGTCGGGGTGGACGCCAATTTCATGCCGTTCGAGTTCAAGGTGGACGGCAAGCTCACCGGCTTCGACGTGGAGCTTTTCGAGGCCATCGCCAAGGACATCGGGATCGATTTCAAGTGGCAGACCATGGACTTCAACGGGATCATCCCGGGGCTCCAGTCCCGGAACATCGACGCGGCCATCGCCGGAATCACCATTAAAAGCGATCGGGAAAAGGTGGTGGATTTCTCTCATCCGTATTACGACTCGGGGCTGATCATTCTGGTCCGGGCCGACAACACGGAGATCAAGGCCATCGAGGACCTCGAAGGTAAGCGGGTGGCCACCAAGCTGGCGACCACCAGCGTGGACTTCCTGAAAAAGAACGTGGCCACCGAGGAGCTCAAGCTCCTGCCCAACACCGACAACCTCTTCATGGAGCTGATCAGCGGCGGCGTGGACGCGGTCTTCTTTGACTCCCCGCCCCTCCTCTACTACGCCAAGAACCAGGGCAAGGGCAAGGTCAAGACCGTCGGGCCGCTCTACGAGGGCCAGCCTTACGGGATCGCCTTTCCCCAGGGGAGCGACCTCCGGGAGAAGGTCAACATCTCCCTGTTGAAATTCATGGAAGGGGACACCTACGACAACCTCTACAAGAAGTGGTTCGGGACCCTGCCCAAGTAGCCGTATCGACTCACGGGCGGGGTAAGGGAAAGCAGGGCGGCGACGCCCTGCTTTTTTTTGTGCTGATTAAAACCGTTCGATGAGCTTATCGATCAGGTAGGTGCTCTCCCGCATGGCCTGGTCTCCGAAGGGGCCGAACCAGGCCGCGATCCGGGAGAACTCATCGAGGAAGCGCGCCTTGTCCCCGGAGGTGATCATCTCGCCGGTTTCATTGAGGGATTCGACATAGCGTTTCAGGAGGCTCCGCCGCTCGGGGGAGGCCATGATGATCTCGCCGTAGAGCTCCGGATCCTGGGCGAAGAGCCGCCCCACCATCCCCAGCTCCAGGCGGTAGATGGGGCTGGAGAACTCGAGGCTCCGCTGGAGGTCCACCCGGCGATCAGCCAAAAACCGGCCGAAGGCGAAAGTGGCAAAGTGCCGGAGGGCCTGGACGATGTCCATGATGGCGTCGTGCTCCCCGGCGTCGGCGGTCACCAGGATGGCCCCCCAGGCGGCGAGCTGGTCGAGGAGCCACTGGCAGGCGGCCGGGTCCCGGCCGGGGGTGGCCACGATGATCTGTTTGTCCAGAGACGAGGTGGAAGGGCCGAAGAGGGGGTGGAGTCCCACCACCGGGCCGGGGTGAGCGTCGAGCATGGCGGCCAGGGGCGCGGTTTTGATACTGGTCAGGTCGGTGAGGACCGCTTCGGCCGGCAGATAGGGGGCGAGCCGGGCGGCGACGGCCGGCGTGGCGTCAATGGGCACCGAAAGGATCGCCAGGTCCACCCCGTTACACAACCGGTCGGCCCGGGGCCAGTCGTCAAGGTCGAGGGACCGGACGTCGTAGCCGGCTTCGGCAAAGCAGCCTCGGAAGTAGCGCCCCATCTGGCCCGCGCCGCCGACGATGAGGACCGCGGCTCCGGGCCGGAGACTCTTGCCGGCCATGGTGGTGGCCTGAGCCACCCGGCTCCGGCGGAGTATGGTCCGGTAGAGGTCCTCGATGAAATCGGGGTCGAGTCCCGAGGCTGCCCCTTGTTCCCGGCGGCTGGAAATGAGGTCCTCCTCCCGGGCCGGGTGATAGACCGGGAGGTTGTGGGCCTTTTTAAGGGCAACCACCCCGTCCACGACCTTCCGCCGCTCGGCCAGAAGGGTCACGATCTTTTCGTCTATCGCGTCGATCCGGTCCCGAAGAGCCGCCAATTGGCTGTCGATCTCGGGGGAATGGGAGTCGCTCACGGTGATTCCTCCCTGGTTGGGGCCGCCGGGGCGGGTGCGTCGGTGCTCGCCTTGACCGACTCGATCAGCTCCCGGAGCCGCCGGTCCAGCTCCGACGGCTTCCGGACCCCCTCGATCCGCTCGACGATCCGGCCGTTTTGGATTAGCATCAGGAGGGGGATGGCCTTGATGGCGAACCGCCGCATCCCGGCTTCCCCGACCCAGTAAACCGGAAAGGTCACCTTGTGCTCGGCCACCATCGCTCCCGCCACCTCCGGACCCGCGTAATCGATGCTCATCCCCAGCATCTCCAATCCCTCGTCGGCGTATTTTTCGTGGAGGCGGACCAGGTCCGGCAGCTCCTTCCGGCAGGGGGCGCACCAGGCCGCCATCACCACCACGGCCCCGGCCTCCGATATCGCCTCAATCTTTTGAGAAAAGGCATCCGGACTCATTCGGATCACCCTTTGCTCGGGCGGGCGGTCCGCCGGATTGGATTCCGAAGCCGCCGAGGCAATGGGCATGGCGAGCAGGAGGGCCAGGGGGACCCGGATCAGAGTCAAAATCCACCGGCGGCGTCCGATCGGCCGGCAGTAGTCGGTCAAACACTGGGGGACAGGGGTTGTCATGCTCTCCCATTTCGCAAGAATGTCTCGGTTATGTCCGGTCATGCCGGCGGCCGGACAGGAGCTGGAGCCGATAGAGCCGGTTGCCTTCCAGCCCATCGGAGCAGCTCGATCGCCTCAGGCCGAACCCGTGGCCCCCGGAACGACACGCGGCTTTCACGATGACGATCCGTCCTCTGAGCTCTTTTTGCCTTTGAGCTTGGAATCGAGGCTCGCGAAAAGCTGCTTCTGGCGTTCCGCCTGCTGGGCCTTGAAGGATTCCACCGACTTGGAAATCCCCTTCCGCTCTTTTTGGAACCGCTGGAGCTCCTGGGAGAGCTTGTCGGGTCCTTCGGCGGTCCGGTCGAGGGATTCGATCTTGAGGTGATCCCGGACAAAGAGCCGGGGACCGTAGGCGCTGTCCACGATTTCGATGATCCCCGGCTCCTCGAGCCGTCGGCAGAGCCGGTGGCCCTCTTCCGGAGAAAACGCAAGGGTGTCACAAACGTCTTCGACGGAAGGGGGGGTTTGATTGCGGTGCGAGCTCACCCGGATGGCCGCGACCACGAGATGAGCGTTGCTATAGAGGTCCTTGGGCTTCATGGAATCCCCCGATCGTCTTTCAACTGCATGGATTTATGTGACTTGACGTTTCCGTCGCATCATGGGGCCGCTTCGGGTTGACAGAAACGCCCATGGAGAGTAACTACCATCTCTTGTGGGTTTGTCAAGGTCGGGACTATGAACGGCAACCTGAACAGCGAAAGCGGGGAGACTATGACACAGATACTGGATGTAATCGGACGTGAGGTCCTCGATTCCCGGGGCAACCCCACGGTGGAGGTGGAGGTGAGCCTCGAATGCGGCGCCATCGGACGGGCCACGGTCCCTTCGGGGGCATCCACCGGCACTCGTGAGGCCCTCGAGCTTCGGGACGGGGACGAAAACCGATACCTGGGCAAGGGGGTGATCACCGCTGTGGACAACGTCAAAAACGAGATCGCCCTGGCGGTCCGGGGGATGGACGCGGCCGACCAGGTGGCCCTCGACCACCACTTGATCGACCTCGACGGAACCCCCAACAAGTCGAAGCTGGGCGCCAACGCCATCCTGGGGGTCTCCATGGCGGCGGCGCGAGCCGCGGCCGAAGCTTACGGGATGAGCCTCTACCGGTACCTCGGCGGAGTCCAGGCCCGGTACCTCCCGGTGCCGATGATGAACGTCGTCAACGGCGGCGCCCACGCCAGCAACAATCTGGACATCCAGGAGTTCATGATCGTCCCCTTTGGCGCCAAATCGGCGGCCGAGGCGATCCGGATGGGGGCCGAGACCTTCCATCACCTCAAAAAGATCCTCAAAAAGCAGGGCTTGAGCACCGGCGTCGGCGATGAGGGCGGGTTCGCCCCCGACCTCGAATCCAACGAGGAGGCCATCCGGTACATCCTGAGCGCCGTGGAGGCAGCGGGTTACCAGGCCGGACGGGACATCGGGATCGCCATGGACGCGGCGGCCAGCGAGTTTTTCAAGGACGGGAAATATGTTCTGGCCTCTGAAAACCGATCCTTGTCGGCCGATGAGATGATCGACTACTACGAGGACCTGGTGAGCCGGTATCCGATCCTTTCCATCGAGGACGGTCTGGCCGAGGGCGACTGGGACGGCTGGGCGAAGATGACGGACCGGATGGGAGACGGCCTCCAGATTGTCGGCGACGACATCTTCGTCACCAACCCCAAGATTTTGGCCGAAGGCATCGAAAAGGGCGTGGCCAACTCGATCCTCATCAAGCTCAACCAGATCGGCACGGTGACCGAGACCCTGGACGCCATCGATTTAGCCCGGAACGCCGGGTTCACCACAGTGATTTCCCACCGGTCCGGCGAGTCCGAGGACACCTTCATCGCCGATTTGGTGGTAGCGGTCAACGGCGGCCAGATCAAGACCGGCTCCATGTCCCGGACGGACCGGGTGGCCAAATACAACCAGCTCATCCGGATCGAGGAGGCCCTCGGGCCGGCCGCCCGCTTTTCCGACGGCATCTTCATCGCCGAGTAGCCCCGGCCGGCGGCAACCGAGAAGGTAGGAGTCATCAATGGCCTTTAGCACCAAGTTGATATTCGTCACCGGCGGAGTCCTGTCCTCTCTGGGCAAGGGGCTGGCCTCCGCCGCCATCGGCGCCCTCCTGGAAAGCCGGGGTCTCCGGGTGACGATTCAGAAGCTCGACCCGTACATCAACGTCGATCCCGGCACCATGAACCCCTTCCAGCACGGTGAGGTCTTTGTCACCGACGACGGGGCCGAGACCGATCTCGATCTGGGCCACTACGAGCGGTTCACCTCCGCCGTCATGGGCAAAAACAATAACTTCACCTCCGGCAAGATCTACTATTCGGTGATCACCAAGGAGCGCCGGGGGGACTACCTCGGAGGGACGGTTCAGGTGATCCCCCACGTCACCGACGAGATCAAGGCGTCGGTCCTGCTGGCGGCCGAGGGGGTCGATGTGCTCATCGTGGAGATCGGGGGGACCATCGGCGACATCGAGGGGCTCCCGTTTCTTGAGGCCATCCGCCAGTTCAAGGCCGATGTGGGCAAGGAAAACGTCCTCTACATCCACCTGACCCTGGTGCCTTACGTGGCCACCGCCGGAGAGGCCA
Source organism: uncultured Desulfobacteraceae bacterium (assembly GCA_964396575.1). GTDB lineage: Bacteria > Desulfobacterota > Desulfobacteria > Desulfobacterales > JAABSP01 > CAYNGG01. Next base: position 5,635 of record CAYNGG010000164.1, read on the forward strand.
AGACCAAGCCCACTCAGCACAGCGTCAAGGAGCTCCGGAGCATCGGCATCCAGCCCGATATCCTCCTCTGCCGGACCGACCGGATGCTCGCCCGAAACATCAAGCGGAAGATCGCCCTGTTCACCAACGTGAGCGAGGACGCGGTGATCACCGCCAAGGATGTTGACTGCATCTACGAGGTTCCCCTCAACTTCCACGATGAGGGGCTTGACGACAAGATCGTGGAGCTGCTCCACATCTGGACCCGGGCCCCCCGGCTGGAAAACTGGGAGTCCCTTATCGAACGGTTCAAGCACCCGACCTCCTCCGTGACCGTGGCCATCGTGGGGAAGTACACCGAGCTGACCGAGTCTTACAAGAGCTTAAACGAGGCCCTCTACCACGGCGGCCTGCCCCACAACTGCCGGGTGGACCTCACCTTTATCGATTCGGAGACTTTGGACAGCCTCGACCGCTGCCGGGAGCGGCTGGGCCTGGCCGACGCGATCCTCGTGCCCGGCGGGTTCGGGTCCCGGGGGGTCGAGGGCAAGATCCGGGCGGCCCGGTACGCTCGGGAAAACGGGGTTCCCTATTTCGGGATCTGCCTGGGAATGCAGATCGCGGTCATCGAGCTGGCCCGGCACCTGGCCGGGCTCGAGGGTGCCCACAGCGCCGAATTCGACGAGAAAACGCCCCACCCGGTGATCTACCTGATGACCGAGTGGCTCGATGAGAAGACCGGGACCGTCCAGAGCCGGGACGGGGCCTCAGACAAGGGCGGAACCATGCGCCTGGGGGCCTACCCCTGCCGGCTCAAGCCGGACACTCTGGCCCGACGGGCCTACGGAGTGGCGGATATCTTCGAGCGGCACCGCCATCGATACGAATTCAACAACGCTTACCGCGATCAACTGGAGGCGGCCGGGCTGGTCATCAGCGGGGCCGCCCCGGACGAGTCTCTGGTGGAGATCGTCGAGGTCGCCGAGCACCCCTGGTACCTCGGGTGCCAGTTCCATCCCGAGTTCAAATCCCGCCCCATGGCTCCCCACCCGCTCTTCCGCTCATTTATCGGAGCCGCCCTGAAGGCTTCCGGGGGAAGGCCCGTTTAGGAATATGACGGGGGCGGCCACGGAGGGCTGTCCCTACAAGCGCCGATAGAGACCTCCGAGGTTTCCAAAGTTTTGGAAACCTCGGAGGTCTCTTGATTCGGGGCAACAGAACGGTTGGCGGGGGGTTTTCCAACGGGTGAAGAGCAAGGGCGGCCACGGGGGGGGCGCCCCTGCAATCAAAATTGGTGGTTTCGCAACCCCCCCGAACACCGATTTCGATTTCGATTTCGATCCCGATAGCCTATCACCTATCACCTACAAAGTGTTGCAAGTATCACCGCATCAGGGTCAGGACGGTCATCCCTCGGTTCGGGCGCATGATCAGAAACCGGGCTTCCTCGCCCGGCTCGACCCCACCGAGGGCCTGTTTGAGCCCATCGGCGTCCGAGACCGGCTGGCGGTTCAGCTCGAGGATCAGGTCGCCCCGGCGAAAACCGGCGGCATGGGCCTTGCTTCCCGGCATCACCCGGCTGACCACGACCCCGTTGGTCGTATCAACGCCGAGCCGCCGGGCCAGTTGAGGCGTGAGGTCGGTCAGCTCGAGGCCGAGGTCACCGGCTGACGGCGCCGGTCCGGCCCCGGCGATCCGCTTTTCCCCATCAGCCCGCCGGCCCAGGGTCACCGTCAGGGTCCGGCGTTTGCCGTCCCGGATCACCTTGATCTTCGTCTCCTTGCCCACCGGCAGGTTGGCGACGGTCGAGGAAAGGTCCCGGGCGTCCTCCACCGGCTCGCCGTCCACCGCCACGATCACGTCGCCGCTTTCGATGCCGCCCCGCTCGGCCGGCTGGTCGGGATAGACCTCGGTGACCAGAACCCCGGCGTCACTTTCCAGGCCGTAGTATTCCTTAAGGGAGTCGGTGATGTCCTGAATCCCGACCCCGAGCCACCCCCGGCTCACCTCGCCGCTCTCCTTGAGCTGAGCCACGACGGTCCGGGCCAGATTGATGGGAATGGCAAACCCGATCCCCTGTCCCGAGGCGACAATGGCGGTGTTGATGCCGACCACCTCGCCGTCCAAGGTCAACAGCGGCCCGCCCGAGTTGCCGGGGTTGATGGAGGCGTCCGTCTGGATGAAATCGTCATAGGGCCCGGCGCCGATCACCCGGCCCTTGGCGCTGACGATCCCGGCGGTGACCGTCTGCTCCAGACCGAACGGGCTGCCGATGGCCACCACCCACGCGCCCACCTTGAGGCTGTCCGAGTCCCCCAGCGGCAGAGGGGACAGCGGGGCGTCAGCGTCGATCCGGATAAGGGCCAGGTCGGTCTTGGGGTCCCCTCCCACGACCTCCGCGTCGAATTCATCGCCGTTGGAGAGCCGGACCTTGATCTCGTCGGCGTCCGCCACCACGTGATGATTGGTCACGATGTAGCCGTCCCGGTCGAGGACGAACCCCGAGCCGAGGCTCCGCTGACGAAACTCCTGGCCGGGGCCGTCCTCGTCAAATGGCCCGAAGAAATCCCGGAACCGGTCCGGCAGCCCCCGGGGCGGCCTCTGCCCGAAGGGGCCAAAGAAGTGACGGAAAACCCGGCCGTCGGTCTCGTTTGTCTTGACCGTGCGGATGTTGACCACCCCGGGCTGGGCTTTCTCCGCCAGGCTGCTGATGGTATCCGGGAGCCACACCCGGGATTTGGCCTCCGCCGGCACCGGACCGGCCGCCAGGCTCAAGACCAGGGCCAGCCCGACCGTCAGGCCGGCCCATTTTTGGAAATGCGAAAATCGATTCATGGTCTGTTCCTCCACTGTTCGGGTTCTCAGACGGACGGAATGGGAGCTCGCCCCCGCCAGGGCCCCTCCCCGGCGGTCCGTCCGCCATCTCACTTACAATGGAAAGATAGCCCATCAACCTGACCAGAACCTAACCCGGAGATTACCATTTGGTGAGAAACAGCCGTAACGGCTCAGGATTGGACAATCGCTGACAGATTGTCTTTCAGGATGTGGATGCCATCACAGACAATGGCTTGCCTGTGGAGCT
>CAYNGG010000165.1:0-4452 GCA_964396575.1 uncultured Desulfobacteraceae bacterium
TAAACTACTTTTTTGCACATTTTGAAGGATGCCGCCCTGATCATCGTTTGGGCCGGTCTATGATCGTAGGGGCAACGCCCCCCAGCAGGGGGGCTGATACCCTGGTCAAGCAATACCTGCCGGACCGGGGTATCTGGTTCCACCTGGTGCCGGCATTCCTGAGTATGCTCAGCAGGCTTTCCGACAGTTTCAGGGTGAGGGTGATGATGGGTTTCTTTCGAGTTTCATTTATGCCCCTCCGGGCAGAAAAATGATTCGCGTGCAAAGCGCATTTGCGGCGCCCCTGTCGTGGGAGATGAAAAGCAGGGTCAGGTTCAGTGTTTTCTGCATTTGACCGAGGAGCTGAATGATTTTTACCTGCTGGGGAAGATCCAGGCTTACCAGGGCTTCGTCGCAGATCAGCAGTTTCGGGGATACAGACAAGGCCCGGGCAATGGCCGCCCGCTGACATTGTCCGCCGCTTAACTGACCGGGTTTCGCCCAGGCCAGAGCAGATGAAAGCCCCGTCATCTCCATCAATCGGTGTGCTTTATCTCCGCGGTCAGTTGCGGAACCCATTCCAAAGGCGGCCATCGGTTCCATGATGGATGTCAGGATCGATAGATGGGGATTGAGAAACCCTTTGGGATCCTGCCAGATAATCTGCACTTTGGAGTAGTAGCTTCTCTTAACCCGGCCCCGGATGTCTGCGATTGGATCTCCCATGAACAGCACCTCACCGCTGTCTGGTTTTTCGATGCCCAGGACAATCCGGGCGATGGTTGTCTTGCCGCTGCCACTGGGGCCTGAAAGCCCCAGCGCTTCGCCAGGATATAGTGTCAGGCTGATGCTGTCCAGAATGCACGGGCCTTTTTTTCCGGGCGATCCATAGGATTTGGTGATATGACGAAGTTGAAGAAGGGGCATGGTCATGGCTCCAGAAAGCGCATGGCTTTTATTAATTCCTGGGTATGTGGGTGGTCCGGATGGGTAAATAATTTGTTGGCGGGTCCGGATTCCACCTGTCGTCCCTGGTGAAAAATTACCATGAAATCCGCCGTCCTGGAAAGGATGCGCAGATCATGGGAAATAAGGATGACGGCGGCACCTGTTTCCTCGGCCAGATGGGTCAGCAGCATCAACAGGTGATCCCGGTTGACGTCATCCTGGCCTGCGGTGGGTTCGTCTGCAATCAGAATCCGGGGAGTTAGGCCGAATGCCATGGCCATCAAAACCCGCTGCCGCTGGCCCCCGCTGAGCTGGAACGGGTACCGGTCAAACAGGGATAGATCCAGGCCAACCTGTGCCATGGCCTGTTGTGCTTTCTGAATAGCGATTTGCCGGCGGTATCCCAGACAGGCTGCCAGGGCATCCAATATCTGTATGCCCACCCGCACGCCCGGGTCCAGGGCGCTGCCGGGGCTTTGGAAAAGCAACAGAATATCTCGTCCCCGAACAAATGCGGGGGTGCCGTCATGGGGACAAAAAGCCGGGTGACCGGCAAACCGGATGTTGCCCCGGCCCATGGCCAGAGGGCGCGGCAACAGCCCGGCAATGGCACAGGCGGTCAAGCTCTTTCCGGATCCGCTCTCACCGGCAATACCCAAAATATTGCCGAGGGTCAGAGAAAAATTGATATTTTCCACCAGGGAGACAAATGTGCCGCGGGTGTGAATGCCAATGGCCAGGTTTTTAATTGATAGAATCAGATTGCCCGATACGGTTGTCATGAGATCCCCTTGTTCAAACCATCTCCTATCAGGTTCAAGGCGCCCACCACCAGGGTGATGGCCAGCCCTGGCGCCAGCATGAGCCAGGGGGCTCGGGTCATGTAGATCCCGGCCTCCTGAAGCATACGTCCCCATTCAGGCGCCGGCGGGGCCGGGCCCAGTCCCAGGTATGTAAGTCCGGAAAAAGCCAGAATGATCCTGCCGGTTTTCAGGGTAGCGGCTGCCAGAATCGGGCCTTTTATCTGGGGCAGTATGTAGTGTGTCAGCAACCGGCTTTTTTTCAGACCGGCTGTCTGTCCGGCCAGCACATAATCCTTTTCCCGGGCAGTTCGGGTCAGTCCCCGGATCAGCCGTGCCCACCAGGGCCAGTTGGCCAGGGCCAGGCCCATGATCAGGCTCTGGAAGGTCCCGCCCAGAAGCCCGCTGATCACCATGGCCAGGATAAGGCCAGGCAGGGCCAGTCCCATGTCAATGACAGCGGTGAAAAATGAGCGGCCCCATCCTCTGGCCAGGGTTGCCAAAACCCCCATAACAGCCCCCAGGAAAAGGGAAAGGGCCGAGGCGGTTACGGCACCGGACAATGAGATGCGGGCCCCTGCAAGAAGCCGGGAGAGTACGCATCTGCCCAACTGATCCGTCCCCAGGGGATAATCCGGGGATGGCGCCATCAGTCGGTGGGACAGATGGGGTGCCAGCGGATCATGGGGTGCCAGTTGATTAGCGAATATTCCCGCCATGGCAACGATGAGAAAAAGCAGGCAACCTATGGTCAGGCGTCCGGTCGGGAAAGGGATGTTTTTCATGGGGTCTGGCCCACCAGCGGGTCCAGTTTCAAGTGGGCCAAGTCCACTAGGGTGTTGATCACCACAAATATGAAGGAGAGCATCAGGATCAGGGCCTGGGCTGTGGGGATATCCCTTGCCAGGACGGCCTCAACCGTCAGGCGGCCGATACCGGGCCAGGCAAAGACCGATTCTACGATCATTGCCCCCCCTGACAATTGTCCCAAAGATATTCCCCACAAAGTTACCATGGGTACCAGGGCCGCCGGCAGCATGTGCCGGAAAAAGATCATTTTAGCGCCCAGACCTTTGGCAACGGCAAACCGGATATGATCCATGGTCATAATCCGCACCAAGGTGGCCCGTAACACATTGGCCTGGAGCATTGCCACACCCATCGCCAGGGTGAGTGCCGGCAGGACCAGGTGGGCGGTTGTGCCCCGGCCGGTGGTGGGAAACATTTGGAATTTCAGAGAAAAACTGTACATGAGCAGTATGCCCAGCCAGAAAGCGGGCATGGCCGTGACGACGACAGTGGTCACCTGGATCAAGTGGTCCAAAAGCCGGTTTCTGAAAAGCGCGGCACAACCTCCGCAGGCGCTGGAGATAAGTATTACCAGTACAAACGCGGCCCCGGCCAGTTCAAGAGTGGCCGGTATTTTTTCTGCAATGGTGTCAAAGACCGGCCGGCCTGTCTGCCAGCTTCTGCCCAGATTCCCTTTGAGAATGTTTGATGTCCAGGCAATGTACCGCACAGCCCAGGGATCATCCAGCCCCAGTTCCTGCCGCAATGCCTTGATTTGGGAAGGGTTTGGGGCTTCATGCCGGCTCTGCAGAATAATCTCCGCCGGATCACCCGGGGCCAGAGAAAACAGGGCAAATGTACCCAGGCTGATACCCCAGAGCACAAAGACCATATAGATTGCTTTTTTTATGATCCCGGTCATCATGAGCCGGTCTCCGGGCTTCGGGGGCAGGGGGGATGCCACCCGACAATTACCAGGCGGGTGTTGCCCCGCAGGCAGACCCGGCCCCGGTTCAGAAAGGGGGCTACCGCTTCATGGATGGCGGCCTCCAGGTTTTTGGCCCGGACCCCGAACATGGTGAAATAAGCCATGTAAAAAGTGCGCACAATGGGTTCATCCACCTCCAGTGCGGCGGGTATGGACAGTCGGATTATACTGGGCGATCTGCCGGCGGCGGACAGATACCCGGCGGCACAGACAGAGTGAAACCCACTGGCCGGGCATGGGGCCGGCATCACTTTGTTCCAGATATTCCGGCGCAGGGCAAACGTTTCCCCGCCATCCCCCAGTATCAGCACACAGGACTTTGCGGCCAGGGTTTCCATGTGATGGATGCCTCCAGGAGAGCAGGCCTCCGGGAAAAAGGCGGCAATCGCTGTATCATGGACAGGGGTATCCGACAGGGCCTGCCAGTCACCGGTCATGGCATGTACCGGAAGATCCCCGAGGCGGTCAAGCTTTTGTTTGAGAACCCGAATCATGCCCTGGGACTGGTCCAGGGCCGTGACCTGCATATGTTGTTCGGCCAGGGCAACAGACAGGTTACCGGGGCCGCATCCAATATCCAGGATGGTGCTGCCTTCCCGGATCAGATGTTCCTGGATCAGCCGCCCGGCAATGGCGGTGGCGGCATCATCGGTCAACCCGGCCAGGTCGTCCCAGATATCTGATACCTTGTTGTAGAAGGACTGCCATTGTCCCGGAGTTTGTTTCTGGGTTTGCTTGAGGAATGACTGATTCAGGTACCGGTTCCAGCGGGTTTGCCAATACTTTTTCAGCAAATTGTTTTTTGAGCGGGACAGGGGCATTTCACTGGCCTGGCTTTTGGTGGGTTCGGCCTGAAATTGTGGTCCAGGAATATGTTGGTAACACGGCTTCCGAGGGCGTAGTAGCTGATATCATGGTACAGGGCAACAGGGGGCAGGTCCCTGGCAA
>CAYNGG010000165.1:4552-8678 GCA_964396575.1 uncultured Desulfobacteraceae bacterium
GGGGCAGGTCCCTGGCAAATATCCGTGAAAGCTGGCGGTAGAGTGCCTTGCGGGCAGGGAATTCCGGGGCATGGCGGGCTTGACGGATCAGGTCACGGGTGTTTCTGGATCAGCCAGCCGGCAATGGCGGTGCCGGCATCATCGGTCAACCCGGCCAGATGGTCCAAAATATCTGATACCTTGTTGTAGAATGACCGTCATTGTTCCGGAGTTTGTTACCGGGTCTGCTTGAGGAATGACTGATTCAGGTATCGGTTCCACCGGGTTTGCCAATACTTTTTCAGCAAATTGTTTTTTGAGCGGGACGGGGGTCATTTCACTGGCTTGGCCTTTGGCAGGTTCGGCCTGAAGTTGTGGTCCAGGAAAAAGTTGGTAACACGGCTTCCATGGGCGTAGTAGCTGATATCATGGTACAGGGGCAGCAGGGGCAGGTCCCTGGCAAATATCCGTGAAAGCTGGCGGTAGAGTGCCTTGCGGGCAGGGAATTCTATGGCATGGCGGGCTTGACGGATCAGGTGATCGGTTTCCGGCGATCCGCAGCCAAAGTACCGAGGGCTGTCCGAGGCCATGTAATAAGCGTAGAAAAAGTCTGGATCGCCCGTCATCAGGGTATTGGGCTGCACTGCCATGTGAAAGGCCCCTTGCTGCATATCCTGGTAATAGGCCCCGGGTTCCCGCAGGACAATTCGTGCCCTGAAGCCGTCCATTTCCAGCTTGGCCTGAATGAGCTGAGCAATGTCCAGGTAGGGCCATCGCTGAACCGTATCGGCATGCAACAGAATGGTCAGTGGGTCGGTTCCCGGTTCAGGGGCCGGGGCAGACCTATGTGTCAGCAGGTGGGATGCCCAGTCGCGGGCCAGGGGGGTAAACGGGTCCTGGGCCGGTTTGGCCGCATTCGGTAAAAGCGCATTGAGCATGGCCGGTAGATCCAGCCGTCCGGCCAGCCAGTGGCGGTTGTCCACCTGGTTGAACGGGTATTTTTTACAGTTGAAAATCAGGTAATGGGTGGTGGCCACCTCCACCTGTTTTAAGGAAATATCCCGGCCCTGGAACATTTCCGCCTGCTGGGGAAGAATAGCCCCCACATCTGCCACTGCATCGATCTCGCCGGACAACAGAGCCATGGCCCGGGTCTGGGCATCCAGCAGGGTTCGGAAGATCACCCGGTCAAAATGGGGTTTTGGTCCCCAGTATTCTGGAAACGCACGCAATACAATGCGATCCCCGGCATTGATCTGTTCCGGATAATAGGGGCCGGTACCGGTCAGTTTGGTGATCCGGCCATCTTTATCGAAACCGGCCGGATGGAGAATGGGGCTGGAATAATAGGAAACGGCATTGGCAAAGGCGGGAAAGGGTTTGGAAAAATGAAATTTCAATTCCAAAGGCCCGGATGCCGCCAGTCCTTCCAGGTGCCGGTAAACCCCGGCGGGATCATATTTTGGATTGCGTGCAATTCTCAGAATGGCGGTTTTTGCATGACCTGCCGTCATCCTGGTCCCATCGTGAAAATACACATCTTTCCGAAGCTGAAACACCCATGTGCGGCAGTCATCAAGGCTGTGCCAGTTTTCCGCCAGCCAAGGCCGTGCGGTCAGATGGGAGTCCAGGTAGGTCAAACCCTCCCAGGTGTGAGTGGAACCGTGCAGATAGGCCCGGCTGTCCGGACCGTCAAAAAAGTCCCGTCCCACCCCGATGGTCAGTGTGGCGGCGCCGTCCGCGGCCGGGGCCGAAGCCGGGACGATGAAAAGGCCCGCGGCCAGCACCAGGCAGGCCGCGGACTGGAGCCACGCAGATATGGCTTGCTTCATTTTGAACATAAGCAACATGATCAGAATGCATACCGAAAAGCGGTTATGCATTCAAAGTATCGTCCCGGATTCACATACACGATTTCCGTGGCATATTCATTGTCCAGCAGGTTGACGCCGGACAGGGCGGTGTGCAGGGTGATGTTCGGGGTCAGTTGCCAGTCCCGCCAGATTTTGGCATCTATGGTTTCATAAGATTCCATGTGAAAATAGGGCAGGTCTTCATTGTTGTCATCATAGTACCGGCTGTCGGAAAACCGAGCAAGGATCTCCCCGTTGACAAGGTCCGGCTGGATATACCGCAGTCCCAGGCTGCCCCAGTAATCAGGTGAGTTTCGCAACTGATTGCCTTCATTGGCGGGGTTGACTTTGTCTTCGGTGATCCGGGAGTGGTTCAGGGTCAGAGAGCCGGTAAAGGCCAGGTGTTCGGTAATGGGCTGCTTCAGAAACAGCTCAAGTCCGTATATTTCCGCTTCTCCCATGTTCCGGGTTTTGATCAGGGTGGTGCCGGGCAGGGTGGGGTGGGGATCATAGGTATAGGCCATAATGTCTTCGATGATGCCGTAATACCCGGTGATTGTCAACAGGGTCCGGGTGGCGCCGAAGGTGAGGTCGGTCCCCAGGTCCGCCATCCAGGTTTTTTCCGGATCCAGGTTGGGATTGGCTTCCCGGTGGGAAGACCCGGTGTTGAGGTTCTGGAAAAACCATTTCGGGTTGCCGGGCCAGTAGGCAGTGCCGATGGAGCTGCGCAGGGACACTGTGTCATTGACTTGATATTTGACCCCTCCTCGGTAGGTGACATGATCTTTTTTCACATCATCCGGAGTGGAGTTGCTGGATCCGGAATCGTAGATATCTGTGTATTCCCATTCATCATACCGAAGACCCGCCAAAAAGCTCAACCGTTCATCCATCAGAAAAGTCTGGTTCTGAAGATACAGCCCGGTCATATCGGTGGTCAGCTCATAACGGTAAGTTTGCGTACCGGTGGGTGAATGTCTAAACATTTCCTCTTCTTCACTGGCCAGGTGGATGCCGCCGGTCAGTACATTGTGCTGGCCCAGATAGAAATCTCCCTGAACTTCCAAAGGAATCCGTACCCGGTCCCAGTCCCGGGTGCCGGTAATGGTGCTGTCCACCACCACGGATCCGTCCACAAGGCTGGCCCCGCCGTTGTACTGGGAGGGAATGCTTTGATACTGGTACCCGGTGGTGGCGGTCAACTTGCCCCATTCTCCCAGTGGATGAGTAAAGTTGAGGCTGGAAACCAGGGTGTCGCCATGGTCGTTTACAATAGCATTGGGCTGGCCCCCGGAAAGATAACGGTCCATATAGTTGAGCGACAGGGTCAGGGTGGTGCCCTGTTTGTTGTCCCATCCCATTTTGCCGGTGAGCCAGTTGTACTTGTAGTCATTGTCTTCCACCGATGCAGTTTTGACATACTGAGGTTTTCCCAGGCTGTCCAGAAGGACCATTCCGTCAATGGGTTTCATCTGGTAGCCGTCGGAAAAATCCCCGCTGTAGGAAAACCGGTAGTGGAAATTGTCGGTGTCATCTCCCAGAGACAGGTTGGGCCGGATGGTGTTGTTAGACCCATAAGACACACCGGCCCGAATCCCTTCTCCGGGCTTGGCTTTCCGGGTGAGGATATTGACGGCACCGCCTGCCGCACTAGCACCGTACAGGGCGGATGACGGTCCCAGAACCACATCCACTTTTTCAATATCATTGGGGTGGATGGCCGGTGACAGGAAAGCGTGGACCGGCATGCCGTCAATCAAATAAACGCTGCGCTGCAGAAAATGGCCCGTACCCCGCAGATGTACCCAAGGAGGCCCCCAAGGATAGTACTGAGCCACATGGACCCCCGGGATGTCCCGGACGAATTCTCCGAAATTGTTCATGTAATGGGCAGGTTGCGAATCGATATCCTCCCGGTCCAAGGAAAACATAGTGGAGGGAGACAGGGCCGCATCCACGTCGGTTTTGGTGGCGGTGACCGTTATCTCCTCCATTTTGATCGGCCCGGCGTCGGACTCACCGGCCAAGGCCGGCCCATAACTAAAAACAACAACGGAGCCCATCAGGAAGAGGGTTTGGATTTTTTTCAGCGCAATCATTTTGTTTTGTTCCATTTTTTTCCTTTCAGCAATTGATGTCCTGTTTTCCAATAAAAAAAGGCCATAAAAACCCCATCCTGAATATCAGGTCACAGGGCCTTCATGGCCTTTTGGCAGCTATGTCTTTGGTCGTTTTTTACTTCAGGATGGCTTCGGCCATCCAATTTCAACGCTGTGTATTACAACAAACAAGCC
>CAYNGG010000166.1:0-8638 GCA_964396575.1 uncultured Desulfobacteraceae bacterium
GGCCTTGCGGGCGGCCGGGGCGGGAGCCGCCGGACGCGGGGCCGGCGGGGCCCCCGGGGCGGCGGCCGGAGCGGCCGGCATCTGAGCCTGCATCTGCTGGATGTAGCTGATCAGCGGGGTCCCGCCCACTTCCTCGACGCCCACCTCGAAGTAGTCGTCATCCACGAAGACGTTGAAGGTCCGGAGGTCCTCGCCCTTTTCCGGGGCGTTCTCCGGCGACTTCTTCTCCACCAGCTCGCCGGCCTTGGCCTTTTTGATGAGATCGTCCGTGGCCTTCACGTCATCCAGGGTCCGGGGCATGACTTCCTTGGGCGGGGTCTCCTTGCCGTACTTCCACTTCAGGAAGCGTTTGCCGGTGGTGGGGTAGAGGGCGTAGATGATCACGTCGTCGAGGTCCACCGCCAGGTCCTTGATCTCCTCTTTGGCCTTGTCCAGCTCGGGCTCGAGAACCTCGGCCGGCCGGCAGGAGATGGGCTCCTCGCCCCGGGGATAGTTCTTCAGGGCCTTTTTCTGGACATCGGGATTGATGGGGACGGCGGTCTTGCCGTAAAGGCCGTAGCAGAGGTCCTTGACCTGGGCGGTGATCATCTTGTACCGCTCGTTTTCGTCGTCGAAGAGGACGTTGTTGACGGTCTGGATGCCGACGATCTGGGAGGTGGGGGTGACCAGCGGGATCTGGCCGAGATCCTTACGGACCTTGGGCAGCTCATGGTAAACCTCGCCGATCTTGTCCAGGGCATCCATCTCGCGGAGCTGGTTGACCAGGTTGGAGAGCATCCCGCCGGGGGTCTGGTGGAGCAGGACGTTGATGTCGATGATCGAGGTTTTGGAGTCGTCCAGGAGGTGCTTGTACTTGGGCGTGATCTCCTTTTCGAGGATCTCGTTGATCCGGGCCATGTGCTCGATATCAAAGCCGGTGTCCCGGCTGGTGCCCAGAAGCGTCATCAGCAGCGGCTCGATGGCCGCGTGGGAGGTCCGGTAGGCATAAGGGGACATGCAGGTGTCGATGATATCCACCCCGGCCTCCACCGCCTTCAGGTGACTCATCGAGGACATCCCCGATGTGAAGTGGCTGTGGAGATGAATGGGGATTTTGATATTGGCCTTCAGGGCCTTGACCAGCTCGTAGGCGTCATAGGGGGCGATGAGCCCGGCCATGTCCTTGACGCAGACGGTATCGGCGCCCATGGCCTCGAGGTCCTTGGCCTTGCCCACGTAATAGTCGAGGTTGTACACCTCGCCGCCGAGCCGGGGCTCGGTGAGGGTATAGCAGATGCAGCCCTGGAAGTGCTTCCCGGCCGCTTTGATGGCGGGAACCACCGTCTCGAAGTTCCGGTAGTCGTTCAAGGCGTCGAAGGTCCGGAAGATATCCATCCCGTTTTCGGCGGCCCGCTCGACAAAGGCTTTGGCCAGGTCATCGGCGTAGTTCCGATAGCCCACGAGGTTCTGGCCCCGGAGGAGCATGGAAAACGGGGTCTTTTTCATGTACCGCTTGAGGGTCCGGATTCGTTCCCACGGGTCCTCGTTCAAAAACCGGTGCATGGTGTCGAAGGTGGCTCCGCCCCAGGTCTCCACGGCCCAGAACCCCACCTCGTCCATCATTTCGGCCACCGGGAGCATGTCCTCGGTTCGTCCCCGGGTGGCGAAGAGGGACTGGTGGCCGTCCCGGAAGGTGAGGTCTTCGACCTTCAGGGGGTTTTCGGCCTTGGGCCGGTTCTTGTCATAGTTCATGTCGGTCATCTTGAGTTGGGTATGATCGGTCATGCTCAGCGTCTCCTTATGCGAAAAAAGGTTGAGCGGCGGAGCGGCCGGGGGCCGGCGCCGCCTTGAAATCGTTCAATATGATGGGCATCAGCGGGCCCGGGAGCCGTGAAAGGCTTTGAGCTGCATCATGTTCCGGACCTGCATCATGTCCTGCCGGCCGCTGATCCCCCAGAGCTTCGGGGGCGCGGGGGCGGCCGCCTCCGGGCGGGGCGCCCCGGCCGACGGAGCGGCGGCGCTCGCCGCGATAACGGCCTCCGCCTCTGATTGAATATAGTAAAGCACCGCGGCCATGGCGGCGGTCATCTTCGGGGTGGTCTCGCTCATGAAAATCTCCCTTGGGGCTTCGGGTTGGCGAAATTACAGCGGGATGTTTCCGTGCTTTTTGGGCGGCCGGGTTTCCCGCTTGGTGCATATCACCTCGAGCGCCTCGATGAGCCGCGGCCGGGTCTCGGCGGGGACGATCACCGCGTCGATGAAGCCCCGGTTGGCGGCCCGGTAGGGGTTCGAGAAGATCTCATCGTATTCGGCGATCTTCTCCTTGCGCTTGGCCGCCTTGTCCTCGGCCGCGTCGATCTCCTTTTTGTGGATGATGTTGGCCGCCCCGGATGCCCCCATCACCGCGATCTCAGCGCTGGGCCAGGCCAGGGCGTAGTCGGCGCCGAGGTCCCGGGAGCACATGGCCAAATAGGAGCCGCCGTAATCCTTCCGGGTTACCAGGAGCATCTTGGGGACGGTGGCCTCGGAGTAAACCCAGAGGAGCTTGGCGCCGTGCCGGATGATCCCGCCCCACTCCTGATCGGAGCCGGGGAGATAGCCGGGGACGTCGGCGACCGTCAGCATCGGGATGTTGAAAGCATCGCAGAACCGAATAAACCGCGACGCCTTGTCCGAGGCGTTGATGTCCAATGCCCCGCCCATGTAAGTCGGCTGGTTGGCGATGATCCCGAGAGTCCGGCCGTTGAGCCGCCCGAACCCGATGATGATGTTCGGAGCGTAAAGCTCATGGGGCTCGAAGAAATCCCCGGCATCGACGATGGATCGGATCACGTCCCGGACGTCATAGGACTGGTTGGGGCTGTCCGGGATGATCGTGTCGAGGGCCGGGTCGGTCCGCCTGGGATCGTCGCCGGTATCCACCACCGGCGGGTCTTCCATATTGTTCGACGGCAAAAACGAGAGGAGCTGCTTGATCCGGTCCATGGCATCGTGCTCGTCCTCGCAGGCGAAATGGGACACGCCGCTCTTTTCGCTGTGGCTCACGGCCCCGCCAAGGTCCTCGAAGGAAATCTCCTCGCCGGTGACCGCTTTGATGACCTGGGGTCCGGTGATGAACATGAACGAGGTGTTCTTGACCATGAAGATGTAATCGGTCATGGCCGGGGAGTAAACCGCGCCGCCGGCGGTGGTCCCCATGATCGCCGAGATCTGGGGGATGACGCCGGAGGCGATGGAGTTCCGGTAGAAAATCTGGCCGTAGCCGGACAGGGCGTCCACGCCCTCCTGAATCCGGGCTCCGCCGGAATCGTTGAACCCGACCACCGGGGCTCCGGCCTTGAGCGCCATGTCCATCACCTTGCAGATCTTCTTGGCGTGCATCTCGCCGAGGCTCCCGGCCCGGGCCGTAAAGTCCTGAGCATAGGCGAAAACCGGCCGGCCGTTGACCATGCCGTGGCCGGTGATCACGCCGTCCGCCGGAATCTCCACCTTTTCCATCCCGAAGTTGACGCACCGGTGAGTGACGAACATGTCGATCTCCCGGAAGGTGCCGGGGTCGAAAAAGTATTCGAGGCGCTCCCGGGCGGTCAGCTTCCCCTTTTCCTTGTGCTTGGCGACGGCCTTTTCGCCGCCCATCTCCAGGATCCTGGCCTCTCTCGCCTTCAGATCCGCTATCTTGTCTGCCACTATACCCATGGGCTGTTCCTTTCTCGTCGGTTATGGATGCGTCTTGCGCATCTTGGGTGATTGCCCCGTCCGGCCCTCGGCCGGGGCGCCTCAGGCCCCGCCTTCGTCGCTGCCGGACGGGGTGTCGAGGAGCTCCAGCAGCCAGCTCGCCGCGACCGTGGCGGCGGTGGCCCCGTGCTCCACCTCCCGGGTCATTTTCGGCAACGCCGCCCGGATGGCGGGATGGCCGTGGAACCGCTCCCGAAGGCCGTCCTCCACCAGGGTCCACATCCAGTCGAGGGCCTGGCGCCGCCGCTTTTCGGTCAGCTCCCCGGCCTTCTGGAGGATCTCCCGGTGCCGATTCACCGTCTCCCAGATCTCGTCGATCCCGGTCAGCTCTTGAGCGCTCACGGTGAGCACCGGCGGGGTCCAGAGGGGCGAGGCCGGGAGCACGAAGTGAAGGGCCGTCTCATACTGCTTCCGGGCCTTTTGGGCCGGCTCGAGGTTAACCCCGTCGGCCTTGTTGATGGCGATGGCGTCGGCCATCTCCAAAACTCCCTTTTTAATCCCCTGAAGCTCGTCGCCGGCCCCGGCGAGCATCAGAACCAGGAAAAAATCGGTCATCGAGGCCACCGCCGTCTCCGACTGGCCCACGCCCACCGTCTCGACGATCACCACGTCAAAGCCGGCACCCTCGCAGAGCAGCATGGTCTCCCGGGTCTTCCGGGCCACGCCCCCGAGGGTCCGGCCCGACGGCGACGGCCGGATATAGGCCGACGGCTCCACGGCAAGCCGCTCCATCCGGGTCTTGTCCGCCATGACGGAGCCGCCGCTCCGGGAGCTGCTCGGGTCGATGGTAAGGACCGCCACTCGATGGCCCGCCTTGACGAGCATCATCCCGAAACTCTCGATGAAGGTGCTCTTTCCCACACCCGGCACGCCGGTAATGCCGAGCCGGACGGCATCCCCCGTGTGAGGGAGAATGCCGTCGATAATCCCCCGGGCCAGCTCCCGGTGACCCGGCAGGGCGCTTTCCACCAGGGTGATGGCCCGGGCCAGGAGCCCGCGGTTTCCTTCCCGGATGCCGCGAACGTATTGATCAGCTTCTGAAGTGGTCATTTTCGGGCTTCCAGAGCGTTTAGGACTTGGTTGGCCGATTCGGTGATGGGGGTGCCGGGGCCGAAGACCCCGGCGGCGCCCGCCTTCCGGAGCGCCTCATAGTCACGCGGCGGGATGACCCCGCCCACCACCACGAGGATCTTTTCTCCGCCGGCCGCCTTGAGGGCTTCCACCAATTGGGGCACCAGGGTCTTGTGGCCCGCGGCCAGAGATGACGCGCCCACCACGTGAACGTCGTTTTCCACCGCTATCTTGGCGGCTTCTTCCGGCGTCTGAAACATCGGACTGATGTCCACGTCAAAGCCGAGGTCGGCATAAGCCGTTGACACCACCTTGACGCCGCGATCGTGGCCGTCCTGGCCCATCTTGGTCATGAGAATCCGGGGCCGCCGGCCTTCCTTTTCCATGAACTGCTCGGTCCGCTTCCGGATGGAGGCGATGATCTCGCTGTCCTCGTACTCGGCGGCGTAGATCCCGGAGATACACTGGGTGGTGGCGACGTACCGGCCGAAGACCTTTTCCATGGCCTCGGAGACCTCGCCCACGGTGGCCCGGGCCCGGACCGCTTCGATACAGGCGGCCAGGAGATTCTCCTTGCCCTCGGCCGCCTTGGTGACGGCATCCAGGGCCTGTCGGGTGGCGGTTTCGTCGCGCTTTTCGCGGATCTCCTTGAGCAGGTTGACCTGCTCATCCCGCACCCCTTCGGGCACTTCCAGAATCTCGAGATCCAGATCTTCATCCTTGAGCTGGTATTTGTTGACGCCGACGATGACATCCTTGCCCTGGTCGATCTTGGCCTGCCGACGGGCGGCGGACTCCTCGATCCGCATCTTGGGCATCCCGGACTCGATGGCCTTGGCCATCCCGCCGAGCTCCTCGACCTCGTTGATGATCCGTTCGGCCTCCCGGACGATGGCGGCGGTCAGAGCCTCGATGTAATATGAGCCGCCCAGCGGATCGACCACCTTGGTGATGTGGCTCTCTTCCTGGATGATGAGCTGAGTGTTCCGGGAGATCCGGGCGGAAAAGTTGGTCGGGAGCCCGATGGCCTCGTCAAAGGAATTGGTGTGGAGGGACTGGGTGCCGCCGAGGACGGCCGCCAGGGCCTCCAGGGTGGTCCGGATGATGTTGTTGTAAGGATCCTGGGCCGTCAGGGACCAGCCCGAGGTCTGGACATGGGTCCGGAGCATGGAGGATTTCGGGTTCTTCGGGTTGAACTGGCTCATGAGCTTGTGCCAGAGAAACCGGGCCGCCCGGAGCATGGCGATCTCCATGAAGAAGTTCATCCCCACGCCGAAGAAAAAGGACAGCCGGGGCGCGAATTTGTCAATGCCGAGGCCGGCATTGAGCGCCGCCCGGACATACTCGACGCCGTCGGCCAGGGTAAAGGCGGTCTGGAGCACCGAATCGGCGCCCGCCTCCATCATGTGGTACCCGGAGATCGAGATGGTGTTGAACCTGGGCATATTCTCCGAGCAATAGCCGATGATGTCGGAGACGATCCGCATGGAAGGCTCCGGCGGGTAAATGTAGGTGTTCCGGGTCAGGTATTCCTTGAGGATGTCGTTCTGGATGGTCCCGTTGAGCTGCTCCTGCTTGACGCCCTGCTCCTCGGCCGCCACGATGTAGCTGGCCAGGATGGGCAGAACCGCGCCGTTCATGGTCATGGAGACCGACATCTGGTCCAGGGGGATCTGGTCGAAAAGGATCTTCATGTCCTCAAGCGAATCGACCGCCACCCCGGCCTTGCCCACGTCGCCGGAGACCCGGGGATGGTCCGAGTCATAGCCCCGGTGAGTGGCCAGGTCGAAGGCCACCGACAGGCCCTTCTGCCCGGCCGCCAAATTCCGCCGGTAAAAGGCGTTGGATTCCTTGGCCGTGGAAAAGCCGGCGTACTGCCGGATGGTCCAGGGCCGGCCGGCGTACATGGTGGCCATGGGCCCCCGGACGTAAGGGGGCATTCCCGGCAGGGTGTTAACCGTCTCCAGCTCCTGGATGTCCTCGTATGTGTACAGCGGCTTGATCTCGATGCCTTCGGGGGATTGCCGCCGCAGCTTATCCGGGTGCTTGCCCTTCATCTGCGTGGTGGCCATCTCCTCCCATTGATCGTATTCCGGATGTTTCGCCATGGATTGTGCTCCTTTTGGTGTATCGGGGCAAGGGCGAAAGGTTGTTCGCCCTTACCGTGTCCGTTAAATCTGATCGGTTATCGGGATAAATTAGTCGCGCTGGCAGAGCTCCACCAGGACGCCGTTGGTGGCCTTGGGGTGGAGAAAGGCGATTTTCGCGCCGCCGGCCCCGATGCGCGGCTGCTCATCGATGAGCTTGATGCCCTTTTCCTTGAGCTCGGCCAGGGCCTCGTCGATGTTTTCCACCCGGAAGGCCACGTGCTGGAATCCGGCCCCCTTCTTTTCGATGAACTTGGCCACCGGGCCGTCCGGGGACGTGGACTCCAACAGCTCGACCTCGCTTTCGCCCACCGGAAAAAACGCGGTGGTCACCTTCTGCTCCGCCACCGTCTCGGACCCTTCAAAGCTCAGGCCGAGAACATCCGACCAGAAATTTTTGCCCTCGTCAATGCTGTTGACCGCAATCCCGAGATGATCGATCTTGAGTACTTTCATCTGTTCCGTCTCCTTTATTGTCGTAAAAAAGTAAACTGATGATATCCGCCCCTCAGCCTTCGGCATCGGGGTTGGAGATGGCCCGCCAGACCATCTCGAACAACGTGTTGGCCTGACCCCCGAGACTCTCCTCCTGGCCCCGGGAGATCCACATGAAAAAGGACCGCTGGACAAGGCCGAGGATGAAATCGAGCAGGACCCCGGCCCGGACCGTCGGGTTCAGAATCCCCCCCTTCTGCCCCTCCCGAAGGACGTCCAGAAAGAGGTTCATCATTTTCTTCTGAGCAAAGGTCCGGTCGGCCATCCAGGTTTTCATGGGCAGGGTCATAAAGAGAATCCGCCCCAGCCCCGGATTCTTTTCGTAATAGTCGAGCTGGACCCAGAAGACCTTCCGGAGCTTTTCCTTCAGGTCCTCGATGCCCTGCAAGTGGTCGGTGATCCGGTCGGTCAGCTCGCCAAGCCAGATATCGACAAAGGCGAAGAGGAGCCCTTCCTTGCTGCCGTAATAGCTGTAGATGGTGGAAAAGCTCACGCCGGCCTGCTTGGCCACGGCCCGGATGTTGGCCTTGTGGAAGTCGGAGTTGGAGAAGATCTCCAGGACGGCGGCTTCGAGCCGCCGGTGAGCCTCCGGGCTCAGCTTGTTGTGAACATTGTTACGCTGAATGGGTTTCACCGATCTGGGTGTATTGCCGCAATGCCATCAATAATTTGAAATTACGACCGGTTTTCAAAATCCGGACCGGACGCCGCAAGTCCGCCATCTGGCTGGTTTCAGAATTCGGTTTCGATTCCCGGAAACGATGTTTCAACCGTATTTCATGCCACTTACATCGGATCCACAAAAACTCGAAACGACAATCCGAAACAATGTTACTAATAAATGAAACGGGGGGATGTCAAGGATAAAATGTCGGAGGGAGGTCAAGGGGCCATGATGGTCGTTTGATCGGTCCGGGATCGGAGGGGCAGACCTTGTGTCAGCCCTTCAGGGCCAGGGCGGCCACCTGATCGGGAGACCTCCGAGGTTTCCAAATCTTTGGAAACCTCAGAGGTCTCTATCGGCGATTGTAGGGGCGAACCTGCGTGGTCGTCCATCTTGGGCAGGCACGGGGCCTGCCCCTAAATTCCAGGAATTGATGCAAAGCGTCGGTTTGGACGGATCGGCCGGCCCATTCCATTCACATCCCCCAGACCGTCACGGCCTTGCCGTCGGCGGTTTGGGTTTCGCGGAAGATCTTTTCTTCCCAGGT
>CAYNGG010000167.1:0-8558 GCA_964396575.1 uncultured Desulfobacteraceae bacterium
CTAAACCTTACCAGGACCGAGCTGATATGAAAACATCCGTCAAAGACGTCATGACGACCCGATTCCACACCCTCTCCCCCGAGCAGCCGCTTTCCGATGCGGTGGCCATGTTTCAGGATGCCACCCGCGAGGAGGGCCGGAAGGTCTTCGGGATGATGGTCACCGATGAGGCCGGCCGCCTCGTGGGGATGCTCTCCATGTACGACATCCTTCTGTTTGTGCGTCCCAAGCATGTCCAGATCTGGGGCGTGATGGAGGATGTGGACCTGCTGGGCTTCGTTGAGACCGCCTGCCGGAAGGCCAAATCGATCCGGGTGGGGGACATCATGACCACCGAAATGATCACCATCACCCCCGACACTAACCTGCTGGTGGTCCTCGACCTGATGATCAAAAAGCACGTCCGCCGGATTCCGGTTATCGAGGGGGACCGGATTCTCGGGATCATCTACCTTTCCGACCTGTTCTATAACATGGTGGACCAGCTCGTCTGATCGGAGGGATCATGGGATTCATTGCTCAAACCAACCTGTTGTCCGATCTCACCGTCTCCGAGGCCATGCGCCGGCAGGTCATCCAATTGCCCCGGTCGGCCACTTTCGACGCCTGCATCAACCGCTTTGTCAAATACAAGGTCAACGCGGTCCTGATTACCGAAGAAGACGGGACTCCGGCGGGAGTCGTCTCCAAGACCGACGTCATGGGAGCCTATTACGCGGGGCTTCCGGTGAGCACGCCGGTCGAAAACGTCATGGCCGGCCCGCCGATCTTCTGCTACCCTGACGACACGCTGGACTCGGCCCTCGAGATTATGCGTCAGCATGATATCTACCGGGTTTTTGTCCAGGACGGCGGGGAGGTGTCGGGGGTCATCGCCCATCCGGATGTGGTGGGGCTCCTCTATCAGCTCTGCCACGGATGCCGGTACAGCCGGCGAAACCGGGTCCGCGACGGAAACGGGCCACCGCCGTTGACGGTCAAGGATGTGATGACCTCATCGGTTGAAAGCTACCCCGAGGACGGTCCTCTGTCCGGCATCATGGAGGCCCTTTCCGCCTGCCGGTTCGGAGCGCTGCTCATCACCGGGGCCGATGGCGAGCCGGCCGGGGTGGTCTCCAAGTCCGACCTGATGCTGGCTTACCGGCACGGGGTGGACCCGTCCGAGCCGGCGTCGTCGATCATGGGGTCTCCCGTCAAGAGCTGTGACGAGGGCGAATATCTCGAAACCGCCCTGCGGATGCTGATTTTCTCGCAGATCCAGCGGATCTTCGTCCATCGGGACGATCCGTCCCGGATCGTCGGGGTTCTGTCCCTGTCGGACGCGGCCCGGATTCGTTCCGGCTCCTGCCATGCCTGCGGGATCAGTCGGAAGATCACGGGGCGGTAACCGGGGGGAAAGGGAAGGGGACATCGGAGCTCAACGGCCTTATGCCCCCCGAGTGGCGGAAAATCCCCGTCGAGCACCCCTTATCCGGAGAGACCTCCGAGGTTTCCAAAGTTTTGGAAACCTCGGAGGTCTAACGTCAACTTCACAGCCCACGGGAGCGGATGCAATGCCCCAGCTTGAGCTTTACTCATCTAACCGGCTGGAGAATCTGGCGACGAGGATGGCCGCGGTTTTCCGGAAAACCCCGCTATCCTCGCCGTTCGGGGGTGAGATCATCCTCGTCCAGAGCAAGGGGATGGAGCGCTGGGTTTCCATGGCCCTGGCCTCGCGCCTCGGGGTCTGCGCCAACGTGCGGTTTCCCTTCCCCAACGCCTTTTTCCACCAAATCTTTCAGCGCGTTATCGGCGACCTTCCGGACCGGACCGGCTTCGACCGGGAGGTCATGACCTGGAAGCTCATGGCCCTCCTTCCGGAGATGGCCGGCTCCCCCGGCTTTGAAGAGGTCCGCCATTATCTGGGCGACTCGGGGGATGACCTGAAGCGCTACCAGTTGTCGGCCCGGATCGCCTATAGCTTTGACCAGTATATCCTTTACCGGCCGGAGATGATCACCCGATGGGAGGCGGGCGAGGACGAAGACTGGCAGGCCCGGCTCTTCCGGGCCATCGCCCGGGGGCATGAGGGCCGGCACGCGGCGGCGCTGGGAAAACAGCTCGACGACCGGCTGAAAGGGAGTGATGTCGATCGCGAGAGCCTGCCCGAACGGGTCTCCGTCTTCGGCATCTCGACCCTGCCGCCGTTTCACCTTCACCTTTTGGAGAGCCTTTCCGCCCACATCCCGGTCCGGCTCTTTCTGATGAACCCCTGCCGGGAATACTGGGGGACGGTGACATCCAAGCGCGACATCCGGCGGCTGGCCCGCCGGGCGCCCGGCACTGACCCCGAGACGCTCCACCTGGACCCCGGCCATCCCCTCCTGGCCGGGATGGGCGTCCTCGGCCGGGACTTTTTCGACCGGATCGCCGAGATCGATCCGGAAATGCCCGCCGGCTCCCCCTTCGAGGCACCTGAGAGCGATAGCCTGCTCACCGGGCTTCAGACGGACATCCTCACCCTTCAGGACCGGGGGGCATCCGACGAGGCGCCGCCCCGGACGGTCGAGCCGACCGACGATTCGATTCAGATCCACGCCTGCCACAGCCCCATCCGGGAGGTGGAAATCCTCCACGACCGGCTCCTGGACCGGTTCGAGCGCACCCCTGACCTTCGACCGGCCGATGTCCTGGTGATGACCCCGGACATCGAGACCTACGCTCCCTTTATCGCGGCGGTCTTTGACCGGCCGCCGGACGATCCCAAACGGATTCCCTTTACCATCGCCGACCGGAGCTACCGTTCCGACAGCCGGGTCATCGAGACCTTTTTGCGGCTCCTCGACCTCGCCGGTGGACGATACGGGGCCGAGGAGGTTCTCGCCATCCTGGAGGATGCCGGCGTCCGGCGACGGTTCGACCTGGACGGGAGCGACCTGGACCGGGGCCGGCAATGGGTGGGGAAGACCCGGATTTGCTGGGGGATCGACGCCCCGCACCGGAAGCGGATGGACCTGCCCGACTTCCCTGAAAACACCTGGCGGGCCGGGATCGACCGGCTCATCCTGGGATACGCCCTGCCGGGAGACGGCCAGGCTCGTTTTGGTGGGATTCTCCCCTACGACGGAGTGGAAGGGGATTCGGCCGTCGCCATGGGACGGTTTGTCGAGCTTATCGAGCGGATCTTCCACCATATCGAGGGGCTGAGCCATCCCCGGTCCCCGGCCGAGTGGTCGGAGACCCTGTTGAGGCTCACCGATGCCCTCTTTGCAGCGGGTTCCGAGGCATCCGCCGAGATGAACACCCTCCGGGAGACACTCCGGCGCCTGGCCGAGACCGCGACGGCGGCGGAGATGGACGGTTCCGTCGGGATTTCCGCCATTCGCGCCCATCTGGAAGCCCGCCTCCAGGACGAGGGATTCGGCTACGGGTTCATCTCCGGCGGGATCACCTTCTGCGCCATGCTGCCCATGCGGAGCATCCCCTTCCGGGTGATCTGCATGTTGGGGATGGACCACGACGCCTATCCCCGCCCGAAACGGGCCCCCGGCTTCGATCGGATTGCCCAAAATCCCAGGCCCGGAGACCGGTCTCAACGGGATGATGAGCGGTACCTGTTTCTCGAATCGATCCTGTCGGCCCGGGAGGTCCTCCACATCTCCCACGTGGGTCAGAGCGCCCGGGACAACACCCCGATGCCGCCGTCGGTCCCCGTCAGCGAGCTCATCGACACGCTCCGCAAGGGATACCGGGCTTCCGGGGAGACTGAAATGGAAAACCACCTGGTGATCCGGCACCGGCTTCAGCCCTTCAGCCCGGACTACTTCGCCGATCCGTCGGACCGCCGGCTGTTTTCATACGACGAAGATGCCTGCTCGGCGGCCCAGGCACTCGTCTCCGACCGCCTGCCGCCGAAGCCTTTTATTGACCGGGGGCTCCCCGAGCCGGAGCCCGAATGGCGGACGGTGGACCTGAGTGCGCTCTACCGGTTTTTCCGGAACCCGGCCGAATATCTCCTGACCCAGCGTCTGAGGGTCCGGTTCGAAGACGGCGAGGAGATGCTCCCGGAGACCGAGCCCTTCCAGATGGACGGGCTGGATCGGTACGGGCTGGAGGGGAGGCTGGTGGCCGGCTTTCTGGCCGGAACGGATTCCGCGGACCTCCGCGAGATCGCCCGGGCCGAGGGCCGGATTCCCCATGGCACCGTCGGGAAATGTCTTTTCGACAAGATGCGCGACAATGCCCGGGCATTTGCCGAGGGCCTGGCCGATACCATTGCCGGCCACCCCTTCGATCCCTTGCCCGTGGACCTTTCCATTGGCGATTTCCGGCTCACCGGCAGCGTCGAGGGGGTCTATCCGACCGGGCTGATTCGATACCGATACACCACCTTAAAAGGAAAGGACCGGATCGGGCTCTGGCTCCCGCTCCTGGTCCTCAATATCCTCGAGCCGGAGGGCTATCCGCTCACCGGGACCCTGGCCGGAACGGAAAAGGGGGTTCTCGTCATGGAAACCTACGGCCCGGTGGATGATCCCGAAACGATCCTGGAACGGCTGCTGAAGCTCTACTGGGACGGACTGGTCCGACCCTTGCCATTCTTTCCGGAATCCTCGTGGGCCTACGCATCGACCGAGAAAATCGCTGAAGCCCGGAAAAAATGGGCTCCGTATAAGGGGTTCGCGGAAAAGGACAACCCGTATTTTCAGCGCTGTTTCGATGCCGATGACCCCTTCGGCTCGACCTTCGAGGATATCGCCCGGACCGTTTACGGACCCATGATCGACTCAAAGAGGAAAACATGACCCAACCTTTTGATCTCGAAGCGAGCCCCCTGGACGGCGTCAACCTCATCGAGGCGAGCGCCGGGACCGGCAAGACCTACACCCTGGCCGGGCTCTACCTCCGGCTCATCCTCGAAAAAAAGCTGGATGTGAGCCAGATCCTGGTGGTCACCTTCACGGAAGCGGCCACGGCCGAGCTCAAGGACCGGGTTCGCAAGCGGCTGACCGGAGCGGCGGACGCCTTTGCGTCCGGGGTCAGCGATGATTCGCTGATCGAAACCCTGATCCGCCGGAGCACGGATTCGACGGCGGACCGACGGCGTCTTGCCGCGGCGATCCGGGACTTCGACGAGGCGGCCATCTTCACCATCCACGCCTTCTGTCGTCGGATGCTGGTGGACAACGCCTTTGAAAGCGGCGGCCGGTTCGACACCGAGCTTTCCACCGACCCGACCGCCCTCCGGCGTCGGGCGGCTGAGGATTTCTGGCGGAGTCACTTCTACACGGCGCCGGAGCCCTTTGTCCAATGGGTGATCGATCAGGGCTACGGCCCGGACGGATTCATGGCGCTGCTGAACAGCGGCCCTCGCGGGTTCCTCTCGATCATCCCGGAGCCGGAGCCCGCGCCCGAGGACTTTAAGGAGCTCGAAGCAACGTATTATAAGGCGTTTGACGCGGCCGCCGAGGAATGGAAGTCCGCCCGGGACGCCGTGTCGGCGGCTCTGCTCGACACGACGGTCATGAATCAAAATAGCTACAAAAGCGCCTCCGTCTCCAATTGGATCGCCGAGCTGAATCACTTTCTCAACGGCCCCCGCTATACCCTGTCGCTCCCCGAGAAGATCGAGAAATTCTCATCCTCCGTCGTGAAAGGAGGTGTGAAGGGGAAAAACCCGCCCCCAAAGCATCCCTTTTTCGACCGCGTGACGGAGCTGATCGACGCGAAAAACGCCATCCAAACGGCCTATCAACAGGAGCTGATCAAGTTAATAATTTCGTTTTTCGAGCAGGCGGAGGCGTCCATCGAGGCTCAAAAAGCCAGGGAAAACATCCGGACCTTTGACGACCTGCTCTCGGACCTCCACCGGGCCCTGAGCGATCGGGAGCGGGGCGGGGACGCCCTGGCCGAGCGGATCCGGGACCGGTTCAAGGCGGCGCTCATCGACGAGTTCCAAGACACCGACCCGGTTCAGTACGCCATCTTCAACCGAATCTTCCACCATCCGGAGACGATCCTCTTTCTCATTGGCGACCCCAAGCAGGCCATCTACAAATTCCGGGGGGCCGATGTCTTCGCCTATATGGAGGCCCAGGGCGACGCGGACCGTCGCTACACCCTCGGGTACAACTACCGATCCGAGCCGGGGCTGGTAGGGGCGGTCAACACGGTCTTCTCCCGCCCCGCGGCGCCCTTTATTTATCCGGAGATCCCCTTCAGCCCGGTGGAAGCGGCCGGGATCGACGCCCAAAAAACCCTCAGACTGGAGCCCGAGCGTCCGCCCCTGGTGATCTGGGAGATGGTTTCCCCGGACGGCAAAAAGATCGGCAAAACCGCGGCCCGGGAGATCATCAACGCGGCGGTGGCCTCCGAGATCGCCCGGCTGGTGGAGATGGGCCGGCGGGAAGCGGCATGGATCGGGGACCGGCCCCTTGAACCCGGCGACATCGCCGTCCTGGTCCGGGCAAACTACGAGGCCGAGCAGATCCAGGCGGCCCTCAGGCCCCTCAACGTACCCGCCGTCCTCTACAGCACCCAGAGCCTCTTTGAGACCCCCGAAGCCGCGGAGCTAGAGCTGCTCCTGTGGGCGATGGCCCGGCCCGGATCCGAAACCGGTCTCCGGACCGCTTTGGCTACTACCCTGATGGACTACACCGGGGAGGCCATCGAAGCCCTGAGCCGGGATGAAACCGAGTGGGAAGCCCTCCTGCTCCGGTTTCGGGATTATCACGACCTTTGGGCAAGCCGGGGATTCATGCGGGCTTTCCGTGAGGTCCTTCGGCGGGAGGAAATCCTTCCCCGCCTGATGGCCCGGCCCGATGGGGAGCGGCGCTGCACCAATCTCCGGCACCTGGCCGAAGTCCTGAACACCGCCGATGCCGTGGACCGGCCGGGCATGGACGGCCTGGTCAAGTGGCTCGCCCGGCAACGAAGCGGGGAAACCGGCCGGCCCGACGAGCATCAGCTCCGCCTGGAAAGCGATGCGGAGGCCGTCAAGCTCGTCACCATCCACCGGTCCAAGGGGCTGGAGTATCCCGTCGTCTTCTGCCCCTACCTCTGGAATCTCCCCAAGGTGGATAAAAACTCGCCCCTGTTCCATGATCCCACAAAGGGTCACCAACTGACCCTGGATCTCGGGTCAGAAGACAAAGAACGCCATGTCAAATGGGCCGAACAGGAGGACCTGGCTGAAAATCTCCGCCTTTTTTACGTCGCCCTGACCCGGGCCCGGAACCGGGCCACGTTCGTCTGGGGCTGGTTCAACAAGGCCCAGGCCGCGGCCCCGGCCTGGGTTTTTCACCCGCCCCCCGACCCGGTGGATGACCCGGTGGCGGCCATATCGACGCATTTCAATAAGCTCGGCGGCGAGGCGGTGGGCGAAGACATCCGGGAAGTGGCCCGGGCAGCCGAGGGCAAGCTTTCGGTAGTCCCCATTCCCGAGGCCGAGGCCGATCCCCTCCCGCCGCCGGCCGCTGATGCCCGAGACCTGTCGGCCCGGACGTTTACCACAACGGTGGACACGGCATACCGGGTGACCTCCTTTTCGGCTCTGGCCACCTCCCACCGACCGGTCTTTCTGGGCGACCTGGGGGAGGCCCCGGCCGATTACGACGCCATCGATCAACCCCGCCAGGGCGAGAAACCGGAGGACACCCCTTCGGCCGAAGTCACCGTGCTGGGGGATGCGGCCACGGAGGAAGCCCCGGAACGGACCATCTTCACCTTTCCCCGAGGGGCCGACGCCGGCACCCTGATCCACAAGATTTTGGAAACGATTGACTTCAGTGGTGAACGGGCGGCCATCGAAACGACGGTCCGGGAGGTCCTCGACGCCTACCGGCTCGACCCCGGCTGGGTCCCCGCCCTGACCGAGACCATCGGGAATCTCCTTCACACTCCGCTCATGCCGGACGACCAGCCCGACCTGACCCTGGCCTCGGTCTCCCCGTCGGAGCGGATCAATGAGCTGGGGTTCTATCTCCCGCTCCGCCGGATCACCCCGTCCGCCCTGGCCCCGCTCCTGGATGGTGAGAAAGCGGAACGATCGCTGACCTTCTCCCCGGTGGAAGGCTACCTCCGGGGATTCATCGACCTGGTCTTCGCTTACCAAAATCGATTCTACCTGGTGGATTGGAAATCCAACCACCTCGGCGACGAGGTGGACGCCTACCAGGAGTCGGATTTAAACCGGGCGATGGCCGAACATCATTACGACCTCCAATATAATCTCTACGCCCTGGCCCTGGACCGCTACCTGAGCGAGCGGGTCCCCGAATACCACTACGAAACCCACTTCGGCGGCGTCGCCTACGTCTTTGTCCGGGGCATCGACCCCGATCGCCGGCCTGAATATGGGATCTTCCGGGCACGACCCGAGCCTGAGCGGATCGAGTGGCTCCGGGGCTTCGTGGAAATGGAACCTGAACGGAACCACGAATAGATTTGTGATTGGTGATTGCTGATTGGTAATTCGTAATTCATAATTCATAATTCATAATTCGTAATTCGTAACTCAGAAAATAGTGTGAATTCGAGTTGTTCGGGGTTAAACAGGAGGGTTATTGCATGATCGAGCT
>CAYNGG010000168.1:0-8466 GCA_964396575.1 uncultured Desulfobacteraceae bacterium
CCTCCAGCTTTTCCCGCAACACCTCGTTGACCACCTTGGGATTGGCCTTGCCCCGGGTGGCCTTCATCACCTGGCCCACGAAAAACCCGAGGAGCTTGGTTTTGCCGCCCCGGTAGCCGGCCACCTCGTCCGGGTGGGCTTCGAGGACATCCGCCACGATCCCCTCAATAGCTGAAGCGTCCGAGACCTGGACCAGCCCTTTTTCCTTAACGATGGTCTCCGCCGGCTTGCCGGTCTCGGCCATCTCGTCAAAGACCGTCTTGGCGATCTTCCCGCTGATGGTCCCGTCGTCGATGAGCTTCAAAAGGGCTCCCAGATCGGCCGCCGAGATGGGCGCCTCCTCGATGGACTTGCCTTCGGCATTGAGCCGCCCCAAGAGGGTCCCCATGATCCAGTTGCTGACCGGCTTGGGCTGGGGGAAGGTCTCGAGGCAGGCTTCGAAGTAGTCGGCCAGCTCCTTGCCGGCGGTGAGGACTTCGGCATCGTAAGGGGGCAGGCCGAAAGCCGTCACAAACCGCTCCTTTCTTGCTTCGGGCAGCTCCGGGAGGGACTGGCGGACCGCTTCGATCCAGTCGTCGTCAATGGAGAGCGGCAGGAGGTCGGGGTCGGGGAAGTACCGGTAGTCGTGGGCTTCCTCCTTGCCGCGCATGGATGTGGTCAGGTTTCGGTCGGGGTCCCAGAGCCGGGTTTCCTGGGCCACGGTACCGCCGTCGGCGATCTGTTCCTGCTGGCGGGTCACCTCGAACTGGATGGCCTTTTCGACGTTTTTAAAGGAGTTGAGGTTTTTCAGCTCCGTCCGGGTTCCGAAGGTCGTCGATCCCTTGGGCATGATGGAGACGTTGGCGTCACACCGGAACGAGCCTTCCTCCATGTTCCCGTCCCCGATCCCGAGGTAGCGGATGATGGACCGGAGCTGCCGGAGGTAGGCTCCGGCCTCTTCTGGGGACCGGATGTCCGGCTCGCTGACGATCTCCATGAGGGGCACGCCGGTCCGGTTCAAGTCAACCCGGCTGACCGGCCGGTCCGGGTCGTGGATCAGCTTCCCGGCGTCCTCTTCTATATGGATGCGGGTGATCCCGATCCGGCGGACCTCGCCGTTGACCGAGACGTCAAGGTACCCGTTCCGGGCGATGGGCAGCTCGTATTGGGAGATCTGGTACCCCTTGGGCAGATCGGGGTAGAAGTAGTTCTTCCGGGCGAACCGGCTTTCTTGCTGGACCTCGCAGTGGGTGGCCAGGGCCATCCGGAGGGTGAAATCGACCACCTTCCGGTTGAGCACCGGCAGAACCCCCGGCATCCCCAGGCAGACCGGGCAGACATGGGTGTTGGGCGGGGCTCCGAAGCGGGTCGAACAGCCACAGAATATCTTGGTCTCGGTGTTGAGCTGAGCGTGGACCTCAAGCCCGATCACGGTTTCAAATGCCATCTTTCATCCTCTCCCTTTTGATTGGACCGGACCGACTTCCAGCAGATGGGCGATCCCGGTCGGTTTTTAGGTCATTGATGACCAATTTCCAGACGTTCGTCAACCCATTTTCCAGCTCATTTTGGCGGAAAGGGGGTGGAAAAACCGGCCCGATTCCTTTATAACCGGATCACCACGACCGAATGGCTTCGGGAAAAGCCCGGTCACTTCCGAACCGCGTAAACGAAAGGTATCATGACCCGATTTTTCATCACCATCCGCGCCGGCGAGGCCGTTTGAGCTCCCCCGCCGGCCTCCATCAACAGCGACGGCAATCCGAGGCGATCCTGTCGTCATCGGCGCCCGAATTCATGGCGGCCTATTACGCGGCGTTTCATCTCCTCGATCTCGCTGACGGCCACCCGGAGACGATTCGTCCGACAACGGTCCGGGTTCTGTCCGGCCTCCTGGAAAACCGGACGTATCTCTCCCAGCGCCAGGGACTGTTCCTCTTCCGCCTGGCCGCTGACGGCCTCTTGACCATCTACCGGCAATCCGACCGGATGGATGGCGGCCTGGCGGGTCTGGCCGAAGACCGGCTCGTCCGGGCGCTCCGCCAAACCGACGGCCATGCTCACCGGGCGACGGCCGAGGCCCTGGGGAGCCTTCCCCTGGGCATCCGGGGCCGCCCGCTTCGCCTGCCGGAAGGTCGATCGGCCCCGGCCGTCGATCCGGACGCCCTGCTGGAGCCATTGGGGCCATCGGCCACCGCTCCGATTTGGATGGGCCGGAGCCTGGTGGCCTTTGATCGGGAGTCCGGTTGGGCGAGGGTGATCAAGCTGGCCACCGATGGCCAACCCGTCGGGGCGCTGGCGGCGGAAACGCTCTGGATGGACCGGCTCCGCCGGGAAGCCTTCCCCTGCCCCGTCCGGTTCGACCCGCCGGCGCCCGAGACCCGGAACGGCGGCCCGCTTTATCGGCTCACCCGGCTCCCGTCCGGCGCGCCCCCCGGCCTGCATCCCCGGCGGTACGCCATCGCCTTTACCGCGCCCCCCGGATACTTCGACTATGCCGTCAGCGACCGGGGCGGCTCCCCCGACGGGACCGCCTTTGGCCGGACCCTCTGCCGGAACGCCTTTCTTCTGGGATGGCTGGCCTCCCGGGGGATTGTCCACACCGCCCCCATCCCCCTGTTTCACAACCGGGTTCAGGTGTCCCGGCGGCGGGATGCGGGCCAGTATGAATGGTTCCGGGCCGGGCGGCTCGACCGGTGGCTGGCATCCTGCATTCACCCGAACCTGGGCGAAAGCGGCCTTCGGGATTTCGAGCACCTGACCCCCGTGGAGGCCGACGGCATCCCGCTCTACCGGCTCATCGGGACCCATTTCCTGAGTCTCCTCCTTCTGGTGGGGGCCCACTTCCGGCTCAGGGACCCGGACCGGGTGGGCACGGCCCCGGACGGCACGCCGGTGGATGCCCGGGACCGGTTCCGGCCCCGTCGGATGGAAAAGCTCATCACCGGCCTCTTCCGAGCTTATCATCGCGGCTTTGCCGGGGAGCCGGCCGCCGGGCCGTTACCCCTGGATCTTGACGGGCTCATCAGCCGGATGATCGACGAGATGGGGGTGGACCGGCACATGACCGAGGTCGTCCGGACGGCGGACCAGGATGAGATGACCGAGGCCGAATTCCGGGCCTTTCTCCGGGACCGGGGGATGCCCGAAGCCCGGATCGCCGGGTTGGAGAAGGGCCGGTCGGAGGTGGTCATCCGGACGGGCCCCCATCTTGGGGACTTCAACCGGCCGATCTCACTGCCCGAGCTGATCCGGGCGGTGGAAACCCTCTCCGGGCTGACCGTTCTCGGCCGCTACCGACGGAACCCGGCTCGACGCCGGCGGGCGGCGGCATGAGCGGCGGGCTGACCCTGTTTTGGGCCGCCGTCTTCGGCCTGTTCGATTTCGATCCCGATTTCGATTTCGACTATCCGGGAGCGTCGTCATGAGCTGGCCGATCCGCC
This sequence comes from uncultured Desulfobacteraceae bacterium, assembly GCA_964396575.1. Classification (GTDB taxonomy): domain Bacteria; phylum Desulfobacterota; class Desulfobacteria; order Desulfobacterales; family JAABSP01; genus CAYNGG01. Next base: position 3,423 of record CAYNGG010000168.1, read on the forward strand.
TTTCCGCGCCCCGGTGGCTCTCCCGAGTGACCCGGCGGACCTTGCGGGATGACCTCTTCGCCGGGCTCACCGGGGCCTTTATCGTCCTGCCCCAGGGGGTGGCCTTTGCCATGATCGCCGGGTTGCCGGCGGAATACGGCCTTTACACGGCCATCATCCCGCCGATCGTCGCGGCCCTGTTTGGGTCATCGCTCCACCTGGTTTCGGGGCCCACCACGGCCATCTCGATCATCGTCTTTTCCACCCTGAGCCCTCTGGCTGAGCCGGGATCGGCCGAATTCATCCGGATGGCCCTGACCCTGACCTTTCTGGCGGGGGTTTGCCAGCTCGCCTTCGGCCTGGTCCGGATGGGGGCTCTGATCAACTTCGTCTCCCATTCGGTGGTGGTGGGCTTCACGGCCGGGGCCGCCGCCCTCATCGCCACCGGCCAGCTCAAGCACGCCCTGGGCATCGACGTGCCCCGGGGAGCCTCGTTTTTATCGACCTGGCACTTTCTCTGGGAAAACCTCGGCCAGATCAACGTCCACGAGCTGGCCGTGGCCCTGGTCACCCTTTTCAGCGCGGCGCTTTTGAAGTCGTGGCGGCCCAAATGGCCGGGGCTGCTCTTTGCCATGATCATCGGCAGCCTCCTCTGCCTGGCCATTGACGGCGAGGCCAACGGGGTCCGGCTGCTGGGAAGCCTGCCGGCCTCGCTGCCCCCGCTCTCCGTTCCGGACCTGAGCCCCGACACGATCCGGATTCTGGCGCCGGGGGCGTTGGCGGTGGCCCTCCTGGGGCTGATCGAAGCCCTGTCCATCGCCCGGTCCATCGCGACCGCCTCCGGCCAGCACATCGACGGAAACCAGGAATTCATCGGCCAGGGGCTCTCCAACATGACCGGGGCCTTCTTTTCAGCCTACGCCAGCTCCGGGTCGTTCACCCGGTCCGGGATCAACTACCAGGCCGGGGCCAGGACGCCGCTGTCGAGCGTCTTTTCCGCCGGGTTTCTGACAATTATCCTTCTGCTGGTGGCCCCGCTCACCGCCTATCTCCCGCTGCCGGCCATGGGGGGCGTCATTCTGGTGGTGGCCTTCCGCCTCATCGACGTGGGCCACATCCGGGAGATCCTCCGGACCAGCCGATCCGAGACCGGCGTTCTGATAGCCACCTTTCTGGCTACCCTGCTGCTGGAGCTGGAGTTCGCCATCTATGGCGGGGTCACCCTGTCGCTGGCCTTATATCTCAGCCGGACGGCCCATCCCGACATCACCGATCTGGCCCCGGACCCGGCCGACCCTCGCCGGCGGCTGGCGGATCTGGCGGAAAAGGCTTTGCCCGAATGTCCTCAGCTCAAAATCATCCGGATCGACGGCTCCCTATTCTTCGGAGCGGTGGAGCATGTGGCCAACGCCCTGGAGGGGATTGACCGGCGGGTTCTCATCGTGGCGGTGGGGATCAACTTCGTGGACCTCTCCGGCGCAATGATGCTCACCCACGAGGCCCGGCGCCGGCGGAAACGGGGGATCGACCTCTATCTGTGCTCCATCCACCACCAGGTCAACGACTTTCTCCGCCGGTCCGGTCATATCTCGGCCATCCGGGATGACCACGTTTTCGCCACCGAGTCCGGGGCCATCGCCGCCATCTTCGAGAGCCTCGACCGGGAGACCTGCCGCCGATGCGAGCACCGGATTTTCGAGGAGTGTCAGTTGCTTGAGGGGCCGAGGTCACCCTGACCGGAGTTCCAGAAGGGCCGGGCGAGCCGGGCCGTTTCCTCGGGGAGGGAGAAGGTGGCCATGTCCCCGAGCATCACCTCGAAGCCGGTGTGATCGTTTCGGACCCAGGGGGCGTAGTTGGACCGGACCTGGATTACGCAGCGGAGCTCGAGGGCCGAATCGGGCGTCTCGACCGAGAGGAGCCCCAGGTTGTAGCCGTTCCGGCAGAGGCTCCGGTAGAAGCGCTGGGCGTTGATCACCCCCTCGGCGAGATCGCCCCACTCGTCCGCCGACAGGTCGGTGAGCGAGGTGGCCCCCGGATAAATCCCCCAGAGCTCGAAAAATCCATCGGGCGCATGGGCCGCCAGCCACTCCCAGGGGCCGGTGGCGCCGATGTAGCGGGCCCCGGCGGAGAATTCCGCGAGCACGAGATCGGCAAAGAGGCGCCCGTTCAGGGCCCGAGCATACCCGTCGGTCCGCCGCCGGAGAAACCGGTGGTGGTTGGCCGGGATTTCGTCGGCCTGGATCTGGAGGTGGGGATGGACCAGGGAGCCGCCGGCCGAGGGGAGATGATTCTGGGTCACCGCCAGATAGATAGCCGCCGGGTCGTGGGCCCCGACCCGGCGGAGGTATTCGCCGGCGTTGATGAACCCGTCGGCGTAGCTATCGGGGGATGCGGTCCCGATGGGGACGTAATGTTGATCGTCAAAGAGGCTCACCGCCGAATAAGGGCCGTAGGGGAAGAGGTTGGGAAAGAGGATCGACCGGCCCTGGACCAACCGGCCCGAGGCGGCGATCTCCGGGATGAGCCGGGGCGTCCGGGACGTGACCTGGGGCGGACAGAAAGGGCAGGCCGCCGTTTCCTCAGCGTCCGGCGGCGGCTCCGGGAGAGTCTCGGTGCCGGGCTCGCATTCGTTTATCCGGCTCTTGGCCACCCGGGCCGTCCGGCCGGTGATCGGGTTGCTCCGGATTTCCACCTCACGCTCGACGGGGCGGCCGGCGGGGTCGATGAATCGGGCGATAACGGGTTCTCGAACTAATCTCAACCGGGCCGTGTAAATGTCAGTCATGGCGGATTCCTGGGCTTTCAGCGGGTTTCGGGGATAGCCGGCCGAAGGGTTTCGGTCCTAACCAAGACTTATCACGGGGGATCATGGGGAACAAGGGAGAATCGGGGTCGCCCGAGGGAGGACGGAATCCGGAAGCCACCGGAGTGGCCGCGCTCCACGCGGCGGCCGCCGAGGCCCGGACCGACCCGGGCTGGTCATTGGAACCCGAGGCGGCGGTCCGCCTTCAGACAACCCTGGCCGGCCGGGTGATCCGGGACAACCGGCTGGGAACCGTCCAGCGGGTGGCCGGAGTCGATGTGGGGCTGCCGGGGAATCGGGCCCGGGCGGCGGTGGTGGTCCTGGACTACCCGTCTCTTGATCCGGTGGACTTCGCGACCGCCGAAGGGCCGGTCCCCTATCCTTACGTCCCCGGCCTTCTGAGCTTCCGGGAGGGGCCGGTGATCCTGGCGGCCATGGAAAAGCTCTCGGCCGCCCCTGATCTCTTCATCTTCGACGGTCAGGGGATCGCCCACCCCCGGCGGCTGGGGATCGCCAGTCACATCGGCGTCCTCATCGACTGGCCGACCATCGGATGCGCCAAGTCCCGGCTTTGCGGCCGGCACGGCCCCGTGCCGCCGTCGCCGGGGGAATATGCCCCGCTGCTTCATGCGGGGGAAACGGTCGGGGCGGTGTTGCGGACCCGGCGGGGGGTCAAGCCGGTTTTCGTTTCCCCCGGCCACCGGGTCGATCTGACGGCCGGCATGGCCTGGGTCCTGGCCTGCTGCCGGGGCTACAAGCTCCCGGAAACCACCCGATGGGCTCACCGGGTGGCCGGGGGCGGGACACCGCCGATTCAGGTCTGAGCCATAGGCCGGCCCGGTATGATCCGGATCAGGGGGATGCCCAGGGTTCCGATGACCGCGCAGACCAGGTAGGTGGACCGGAGGCCGATGGCGTCCCCGAGCATCCCCACCAGGACCACCACCGCCGACCGGGCCATGAACGAGGCCATCATGAAAAGCCCGTTGGCCGCCGACGGGCTTTCCGGGGCGTGCTCCTGGACCATGGCCAGCATCACCGGGGTGGTGGACAGGAGGGTAAAGCCGGTGAGGACCAGCATCAGGTACCGGACCGGCCCGCCGATCAGGACGAACAGAAGGAGACCCACCGGAGCCCCCATCAGGGCGATTGAGAGAATCCGGCGCCGGCCCCAGCGGTCGCTGAAGTGCCCGGCCACCAGAACCCCGGCCACCCCGGCGGTCTCCATGAGGGTCAACCCGGCCCCGGCCAGCCAGAGGTTCCCGGTCTCCTGCCGGATAAAGGTGGGGAGAAAGGCCGTCATGGCCGCGTGCATGAATCCCCGGGCGAAGAGGATGCCCACCAGAGGCAGCATCACCGGCCGGACGGCGGTTACCGTCTGGGCCAGGGAGCGGCGCTGGGCAATGGCGATCCGATGGGACGGGTCGCGAAACCGGAAAAAGAGCCAGGCCGACGCCAGAACCCCGACGGTCATCACCGGGTAGAAGCCCTCCAGCCCCATCAGGGAGACCGCGCCCACGGCGATCACCGGCCCGACGGCCCGGGCCAGCTCGCCCCCGGTCATGTAAAAGCTCATCCCCCGCCCCATCCGATCCCCGGAAAGCCGGGCCACCATGGTGGGCGCCGGAACGTGGAAGAGGGCCACGCTGATCCCGGTGAATAGCAGCAAAAGGAGAAGGACGCCGTATGAGGGCGCCACCCCGATGAGACTCATGGGAACGGCGGTGGTGGCCGGAGCCAGGATCACGAAATACCGGACGCTGACCCGGTCGGCCAGGGACCCGATAAAGGGGTTGGCCAGCGACGGGATCTGCATGACGGTGGTGAGAAACCCGGCCTGGGTCAACGACAGGGAGAGCTTGTCGATGATCAGGGGCAAAAGCGGCGCCAGAAACGACGAGTAAACGTCGTGAATGAAATGGCAGGCCGACAGCGCGATGACGCCGCCGGTCCGGAAAGTCCCGGAGGGCCGGGATGTCGGGTCTGTTGCGGACATGGAGTATCCTTCCCGCCGGCCGAGGGGCCGGTCGAATCGGTTCAAAACGGCTTTCTATTCCACCGATACGCGGGGAAGTCAAGGGGCCATGATTATCCTCCGGGCCGGTGAGCCCCGACTGCCTCTCAAGACCCCTGCCGGGAGCGAGGGCTTCCAGCCCGCCTATTGGCGGCATGCACACCGAACCCGATTTCGATTTCGATCCCGATCCCGATTTCGATTTCGATGGTGTCTCGCCTGCCTGATGTTTGTAGGAGCGGACCCCC
>CAYNGG010000169.1:0-5056 GCA_964396575.1 uncultured Desulfobacteraceae bacterium
ATGCAGCGAATAATCCGAGGCTGTATTTTCTGCCTTCTGCCTACCGCTTGCTGGGAGACGCCATGGCGCTGACGCGGTTTCGGGTGGATATCGTCCAACTGGAAAGGATCGAGCCAGAATTTGCCGAATTGATCCGGTTGAAGGGAAAGGTCGTTTATGAGTCTTGAGAGCCAGATTCAAACCCTGCGCGCTGAAATCGAGAAGTCGCTTTCCGTTTTGAGCCGGATCGAGGCCTATCTTGTCGATTTTCAGGCACAGCGGTTATCGGGAACGCCGGGGCTGGATGAGGCAATGATCCTGACCCGGGCCCTGAGCAACTATTACACTTGCCTCGAAACCCTTTTCCTTCGGATTTCCAAGTTTTTTGAAAACGACCTGGATCGAGAGCAGTGGCATCGGTCCTTGTTGGAAAAGATGACGCTGGAGATTCCGGATACCCGGCGGCGGGTGATATCGGATACCGCCTTTCATGGGTTGCTTGAATTGCTGAAATTTCGACAATTTTCGCTGGACTATTTCGAGCTGGACTATGATTGGGACAAGCTGAGGTTTCTGTTGAAGAAATTCAACGATATCCGGGCTCAGGTCCGAGCCGATCTGGCGGAATTCGACCGGTTCGCACGGTCCCTGGTGTCGTCGTGATGCCGGGTCCGTTCACCCCTGGTCCGCGGGAAATGACGCTTGCCAGAATTCGGGTCCATGGGCTATGATGACCAATCGTGGCCCTTGGCGCGATGAGAGCCATCGGACAAGGGGCGGATGCGGGGGGCGGTCAGGCGAGGAAAGGGTATGAAACGCATCGGCGTGGCGGCATTGGTCGGGGTCATCCTGGTAATGGGATGCGCGACCCATCTGACGCGGGAGCAGCACCGGGTTCTGGCGGAAATCCTGGAGATCCTGAGCACGACCATCTCCGAGACCGAGGCCGCTCTGAGCCGGCGGGCTGACCCGACCAGCCCGGTCAACGAATTTGCCGACACGCTAGAATCGATCCGGACCCACATCCGGAAGGTCCAGGCGGGCGAAATCCCTTATGATCCGGCGCTCATGGAGCGATACAGCGATCAGGTGGCCGGCATCCGGATGAACGTCAGAAATCCGGTGGACCGGGTGGTGGGGGTCGATGTCTTTTTCGAACCGGGCCGGTATCGAATTTCCGAGCTGTCCAGCGAAGGCAAATCGGTCCTTGACGATTTCGCCGCCGATCTCATCGACACGCAAGTGGACCCGCTCCGGGCGGCTTTTCCGGATAAGCCCCTGTCGGTGGTGATCAAGGCGGTGGGACATGCTGATGAGATCCCTCTGAGCCCTCGGTTTGCCGAGGCCCTTGCTCGGGATATGCGCGTCGGGATTCCAGATGATCCGGAGGCCCGGAGAAAGCTCCTCAACCGGGAGCTGTCCTTCCGCCGGGCCCGGTCCATTGCCGAGTACGTGGTTTCGGCGGTGGGGGAGCGGGTAAGCCCGGAGTGGGTGACCGTGGCGCCTCCGATCATCTTCGGGCTCGGCGAGGCGCCGCCATATCCGGAGTCGGCCCTGGAAAGGCCCTATGCCCCCCAGGATCAGCGGCGGCGGATCTGCAAGATCCACGGCAATGTCCTGATGACGGAGCCATCGGCTCAATCGGGCTCGAACCCGTAAATGAGAGGCTTATGAAGCGATTTCAAACCATTGTGGTCTGGGGGGCGATTCTGGCGGTTGTCCTGGCCGGTTGCGCGACATCCAAGCTGACCCGCCAGCAGCGGGAAGCCCTTGCCGACATCCTGGTGATTCTGGACCAGACCATCGAGGAGACCCACGATATCCTCGAAAACGATCCGGACCCCACCAATCAGTACGTCGATATCCTCGAGCGGCTCAATGGCATGAAGGAGATCATCGAGGCGGTCCGGGCGGGCGATACGGCCTATGATGATCGGAGAATCTCCCATTACATCCGAAAAATCAAGGCGATCGAGGCCAATATCCAGAACGCGGTCGATGAGGTCTTCAGCAACGACGTCTTTTTCGGCCTGGGGGAGTATCGGATATCCGACCTGTCGCCGGCCGGCAAGAGGAGCCTCGAGACCTTCACCGAGTCAATCATCGATTCTCAGGTGAAAGTTTTCCAGAAGCTCTTTCCCGACTATCCGCTGGTGATCGAGATTCGAGCCGTCGGGTATGCGGACGAGACCCCCTTGCTCCCGGACCTCGCGGAGACCCTGGTCCGGAAGACCCAAGCGCCGATCCCCGATGATCCCATCGAGCGCAAACACCTTCTCAACAAGACCCTTTCCTATCTCCGGGCGGAGGAGATTTACGAGCATATCCGGCGGACGCTGGCCTCGATGCTCGACATGGATGCCATTTCCATCGGCCGGCCGGAAATCGTGGGGATGGGCGAGGCGCTGCCCTACCCGCCGGGCCATGTCGATCCCCCTTACCGATCCCAGGACGAGCGACGGCGAATCTGTAAGCTCTATAGCCGGATCTCCCTGAGTGGGCCGGATGTGGAGTAAGCCGATGACCGAAAAGCCTTCCGAAACGGTCGAAACCCTCATGCCCCGCGCGGCGTTCCCGGACGCCGCCGATCAGGTCGGCCGATGCGATTGACAGTGGTTTTGTGGACGTTGGTATGGTTGGCGGGCCTTGCGCCGGCTGCTCCCGCGGATACTCAGTACGGACATGCCCCCATCGATATCCAGGCGAGCCTGTTCATCAAGCTCTTTGTCTTCAACAACGATCTGGCCGGCGGCGACGACCTGGTGATCCACGTGATCGATGCCCCGGAGCTTGCGGCGGAGATGAGAAAGTCGGTGGGCCAGTCCATCGGCACATCAAGGCTCGCCGGCGTGACCGAGGGAGACGGTTTGCCGGAAACCCCGCCGTCGGTGATCTATCTGGGCCGGCCGGAGCTCTTGGAGGCGGTCACCGCCTACACCCATGACCAAAAAATCCTGAGCATCACCGGGCTTCCGGAGCTGGTGGCCCGAGGGATCACCCTGGGCGTGGGGACCTTGAACCGGAAGCCCAGAATCCTCTTCAACGTATCCGCATCCGAAAAAGAGGGCATGAACTGGAATCCGGTCATTTTAAAGATCACCGACGTGATCAAATAATGACCATCCGGCGTCCGGGCAGACACGTAGGTCTGCCCCCGCGACCGGCCCGATCCGGGCCAAATCCGAATACCTCGCCACCGGCGTTTTCATCCGGCGTCTTATGTCCGCCCGCTGCACCGACTGCCGGGTTTATAGGGGAATGCGCATGGCAATGGGCCTGAAAAAGCGATTTCTGATCCCCACGGTTCTCATCTTCGGGATCTGCCTGGGGGGCGCCAATCTCTTTTCGTATGTCACCTCACGGCGGACCTTTGTGGATTTGACCCATCGCCAGATGGTCCAGACGGCCTCCGCCATCGCCGGGCTGGTGGATACCTTCACCCGGGACATGAAGCTCGATTTCGTCTATTGGAGCGAGGACGCGACCTTCGCGGCCGCCGTTCAGGACATCCTGGGGGCGGCCGTGGTGGATTCCGCCAATGCCCTGCTCCAAAAGATCGAAGACGATTACGGCTATTACGAGGGGATGATGCTGGCCAACCGGGACGGCGAGATCGTCGCCGGCGCTGACCCGTCGGTTATCGGGAAGCAGGTGGCCTCGGATGGCGCCTTTGATCGGGCCGTTGGCGGCGAGATCTACCTGTCGTCGGTCTCCCGGAGCCCGGTCACCGGACATCCGGTCTTCACGGTGGCCTCGCCTTTGAGGATGAGCGGCGAGACTGTCGGCGCCATCCTCGGGATGGTTGACCTGAATTATATCGAGGCCCGGTTTTTGAGCACCGACCAGATCGGAGAGGCCGGCCATGCGTTCATCGTCGATGCCGACGGCCTGGTCATCGCATCGGCCGACCCCGATGAGGTCTTAAACGAGGCGGCCCGTTACGAGGCGCTGGCCCGGGAGGGGCTCGGTCCGGAGGGGACCATTACCACCGAGGGCCGGGAGGGTATGGCCCGGATGGTCGCTTACAGCACCCCGCCGGATCTGACCTGGACCGTGGGCGTGGCCGTCGATTCGGAAACCCTCCTGGCCCCCATTAACCGGATCGGCCGGGTCAACCTCGCCCTGGCCGTCGCGGCCATCGGGGTGGCCGCCGTCCTGATCCTGGTTCTCGTCCGGGGTCTTGTAACCCCCATCACCCGGATGGTGGCCGGATTGATGGCCGCCGAGCGGGACATCAACCGGTTTTCCGACGAGATGCGGTCGGCCAGCCGGTCCCTGGCCGACCGGTCGTCCCGGCAGACCGAATCGGTGGAGGGGACCGCCGCCTCACTGGCCGAGATGGGCGAGATGATCCGGAAGACCGCCGACAACGCGGCGGGCGCCGACGAGATCGTCCAGGCATCCACCGAGGAAATGCAGCGGACCGACGCGCTTTTCGAGGACCTCACCCGGTCCATGGATCACATCTCGTCGTCCAGTGAACGGAGCCGGAAAATCGTCAGCACCATCGAGGACATCGCCTTTCAGACCAACCTCCTGTCGCTCAACGCGGCCGTCGAGGCGGCCCGGGCCGGGAAGGCCGGCGCCGGGTTCGGAGTGGTGGCCGGAGAGGTGAAAAGCCTGGCCATGCGGGCGGCCGAGGCGGCCCGGAACACGGCGGAGATCATCGGCGAGACGGTGGAACGGGTCGGTGAGGGCGCGACTATGGTCCGGAGCACCGAGGCGGCGTTTCGGAAGATGGCGGAGCGAGCGGCTCAGGTGGCCGACCGGGTCGCGGAGATCTCCGCCGCATCCCGGAGCCAGTCAACCGGGATTCAGCGGATCCGTGACGCGCTTTCGGAAATCGAGACCCTGGTCCGGGAAAACGCCGACAATGCCGAGGCATCGGCCGAGCTTTCGGAGCAGCTCAACGGGCAGGCCGAGGTCCTCGGGGGCTTTGTGGCCGAGCTGAATCAGCTCATCGGGAGCCGCTCGCGGACCTGAGCCGCTCCGCGTAGCTTCGATTTCCGCTGATTGCGGCCTCGGGCCAGGACCGTGAGCCGATCGACGGCTCGCCGGACTTCCCCCGCCTGCCGGC
>CAYNGG010000169.1:5156-8451 GCA_964396575.1 uncultured Desulfobacteraceae bacterium
CGGGCCAGGACCGTGAGCCGATCGACGGCTCGCCGGACTTCCCCCGCCTGCCGGCTCATCTCGCGAGCGGTCCGGGAAAAGGTCTCCGAGGTTCGGGCGGTGCGGTCAGCCACCCGGTCGAGACCTTCCACCGTCTTTCGCATCTCGGACGCCGCCTGGTGCTGCCGGGTGGAGACCGCCGCGATATCCCTGATTTGCCGGTCCACGTCCTGGGTTTGGGCCGAGAGCTCGTCAAAGGTCCGGCGGGTGGATTCCGCGATTTGAGTGCCCTGTCCCACCGCCTCCAGGGTGTCGCGGATTCGTTCAGCCGTGGCCTCCACCCCATCAGCGGCCCCGCCGGCCAGGCGCCGGACTTCACGGGCCACCACCGCGAACCCGGCTCCCGCCGCTCCGGCCCTCGCCGCTTCCACGTCGGCGTTAAGGGCCAGCAGCCGGGTCTGGAATGCGATTTCCTCCACCGTATCCACGATTTTTCCCGCCCGCTCCCCCGATTCGGTGATCCGGTCCATGGCCGCCATCAGGTCGTCCACCGCCTCTTGGGCCGAGTTGACGCCGGTCACGGCCGTCGAGACAATCTCGCCGGCCCGGGCCGAGTGGGCATCGGTCCGGTCGGCCATATCGGCCATCTCGGATAACGATGCCAGGGCGGTTTCCAGGGCTTTGGCCTGTTCCGCGGCTCCCCGGGCCAGCTCGGCGCTGTCATCGGCCATCCGGGTTGAGGCCGAGACCAACTGTTCCGCGCCTCCGTCCAGAGTCCGGGTCACGCTCTCCAGGGCCCTTACCAGTGATCGGGTGACCAGGGCGGCAAACCCGATGCCCAAAAGCAGGGCCGCGCCGACGCAGATGCCGATGACCCGGCGGGCGAGTCGCTCCACCTGACCCAGCCGGGACATGGTGTCTCGGGAAAGGGTGTCAAAGCTTTTGGCGATTTCCCGGCGCAGGGTCTCCATCCGCTTCAGGACCACGGTCTGGACGTCCACCTGCTCGCGGTACCCTTTATGATGACCCATCAGGTCCACGAAGGCCGATCCGATGGCTTCCCCGACCGCGCTGTGGGTCTCGCTCCCCTTTACCAGGTCCTGCCATTCGGAGATGGCCGCCGACATCTGGGTAAACCGGACGGCGGTCCGCTGGAGACGGGAATCGACATTCCGGTCGAAATAGGCGAAAATGGCGGCCGCCAGCAGCTCATGGTGGGTCTCGAGGCTTTCGGTCATGAACCGGCCTTCGGTGATCCGCGCATCGAGGGTATCGAGGTCCTCCAGGACGGCCGTTTCGAGCTCAATTTTTTTGGATTCCCGTTCGACGTATAGCGTAAGTGCATCGCCAAAGGCGTCGATCCGGGACTTGATATCCCCGAGCGTCGGGTCATCGCCCGAAGATTCGGTGATCCGGCTCAGGTGGATTCGGGCGGCGTCGAGGTGGATAAAGGCGGCCTGGCCGGCCCGTTTTTGGTCATCCCGGCCGTCATCGTAGGCAAAGAGTTGAAACCGGCTGGTGGCGTCGGCGGCCGCGGCAAAGGCCTCCAGAATCCGGCCGATATTCTGTTGTCGATCGGCTCCTCGCATCACCTGGGTGAGCGCCAGGTAGCCGGCCACGCCCACCAGGACCGTCAGGCCCAGGATGATGGCGTAGCCGGCGCCGATCCGTCTTCCGATGCTCAATTGCGGTATCATGACGGCTTCTCCTTTACTTCAGGGGCGATTCATGGCAAACTTGAGTCCACGCTGCCGGCGTGGTCGAGGGGCGGCCTCGCATGTCACTGGCTCCTAATGCGCGCAGGGCGAATGTTCATTCTAATCAAGCTGTTGGTGTCAATGCTGTTTGTGGTCGGGCTCTCTTTGATCGCCGAGCGGGTCAGCCCCCGGGTCGCCGGTCTGCTGGCCGGATACCCGCTCGGGGCCGCCATCGCCCTGTTCTTTTACGGTATCGAGATCGGGACCGGATTCGCCGCCGATAGCGCAGTTTACACCCTGAGCGGGCTGGTGGCCACCCAAGCTTTCGTTTACGGATATTACCGGGTTTCCCAATCCGTCAATCAGTTTATCATACCGGCCGCGTCGGCGGGAGGGCTTATCCTCTATTTCGGGGTCTCCTGGCTCCTCCACTTCGTCCCCCTCAACCGGCTGACAGCAATTATCATGCCGATGCTTTCTATTTTCTGTTTTGTCCACCTGTTCCGGAAGATCGAAAACGTCACCATCGCCCGGCGGATCACCTTGACGCGGCGGGTGATCGTCTTCCGGGCGGCGGCCGCCGCCGGGATTATCCTGATCATCACCGGCACCGCCCGCTGGGTCGGGCCGGTCTGGGCCGGGCTCTTTTCGGCCTTCCCGGTGACTCTCTTCCCGCTGATGCTGATCGTCCACTACACCTATGACCGAAAAGCGGTTCATACCATTATTAAAAATTTTCCCCGGGGGCTGGGGGCGCTGATCACCTATTGTCTGACCGTCTCCATCGTTTACCCGCTGCTTGGGGTCGGAGCCGGCACGGTGGTTTCCTTTATGGCGGCCACGACCTACCTCTTGATCTTTTCGGCCCTCACGGAGCGACGCGCATGAAACGACAATTCGACCCCCGGCGATGGGAACGGATCCGGGCCGGGGGACAGACTCGCTATGTTCTGGTCCGGGGCGTGCTCATGAGCGGCGCGCTCTTTGCCGCCGCCGCGGCGGTCGTGGAGCCGCTGGCCGGCCGCATCTTTTACGGCGCCGCTTATTCACCTCCCGAGCTTCACTACCGGATCATCCAATGGATCGTGGCCGGTCTTTTTTGTGGTCTGCTGGTGGGGATCATGACGTGGTACGGCGGAGAACGGGAGTACGAACGGCACCAGCCGCCGAAACCGTCATCCGCCAAGCGGCGTCGCCGGCCCCGGAAGAAACCCAAATCCTCAACCCAACGGAAAGGAGAAGACTCATGACCCACACACCCACAGCCATCGCCCGGATCACCCGGGCCCTCGTCGTCGTCACCCTGGTCCTGTCCCTGCCCTTCGTCGCCAACGCCGAAAGCTTCAAAAAAGAGTACAAGATGACGGTCAACGTGGGGCCCTCGTTTTACTGGGGCATGGGCGCCACCAAGTTCGCCGAGCTGGTCCGGGAGAAGACCGACGGCCGGATCAACATCAAGCCCTATTTCGGCTCCGCCCTCCTCAAGGGAGCCCAGCTCAAGTCCCCCCAGATGGTGGCCGCCGGGATCATCGACTGCGCATACGAATCGACCATCAACTCCTCCCCGGTCATCCCCGAGATGAACATCTTCTCGCTGCCGTTTTTCATCAACACCTTCG
>CAYNGG010000170.1:0-8446 GCA_964396575.1 uncultured Desulfobacteraceae bacterium
AAAATCTAAAATTTAAAATCGAGTGGGGAGGATTATGAAAACCCGACAAGACGACCAGACGCTCTATCTCATACCGGAGACCGACCTGGTGGCCAGCCGGATCTCGGCGCTCCGGGACTACTTTCTGGAGCAGCTCGAGGCGACGGATGCCGACCACATTGTCCTGGATGTCCACGGGGTGGACATCGTGGATTCGCTGGGGGTCAACCTCATCGTGGGGCTTTACCGGCAGGCCGCCGCTGAGTCCCGGACCATCGAAATCATAGGGGCCGGAGAGAAGTTCATGAAGGTGGCCAACTTTTTTCGGCTCCCGGCCATCTTCACCATCCGCGGCCAGGAGGCCTGATTATGTCCGACTACGACGAGCTGTTGCCGGCGTTTATCGAGGAATCCCAGCAGCACCTTCAGACCGTCGAGCCGGACCTGCTGGCCCTCGAGCGCGGCGGCGAGACGGTGGACCCCGAGATCGTCAACCGGATCTTCCGAGGGGTTCACAGCATCAAAGGGGCGTCCGGATTCTTTGGGTTTGGCAACATCGGCCGGCTCAGCCACGTGATGGAAAACTCCCTTTCCCGGCTTCGTGACGGCCAGCTTTCCCTGACCGACACCTTTGTCGATGCCCTCCTCTCCGGGCTGGACGCCCTGAAGGCCATGATCGACGACATCGCCAACAGCGAATCGTTCCGGATCGAGGACGAGGTGGCGATGCTCCAGGGCCTCATGGATGAGACAGCCGACGAAGACGACGGCGGCGGCTTTGTCGAGGTCCTTGCGGGTCCGGGCACCGGCGATGCCGGCGGAAAGCGGTTCGAGCTGTCCCGGCGTGAGGTCGAGCGGTTTCTGGACGAGGGCTTGAGCCTTTACGCCGTAACCATCTACCTCAATCAGGACATCCGCCAGGGCGAAAAGACCCCGTACAGCTTTATCAACAACATGGAGATCCACGGCCGGTACGTTGATTCCTTTCTCGACCTGGGCAATGTCTCCAGCCTCACTGACTGCCTGGACAATGAGCTGGCTTTTGACTTTCTCTTTGCCACGCGCTTGTCCGCCGCCGAGGTCCCCGAGGCATTGGACCTTCCTCCGGACCGGGTGACCCGGATCGATCTGGAAGCGCTCCGGTCTGATTCGGGTGATGAGGATGCGGCGTCCCTTCGCCCTCAGCCCTCAGACGGCAGTCCTCAGACCTCAGACGGCAGTCCTCATGAGGCGTCCCGCCGCGATGATGTGGATGCGCCGCCGGCCGCCGGGGCCGTGGATGAGGCGTCCCGCGGCGGTGACCGCCCCGCCGAAGCCGAACCGGCGGCGGCGGGGGACGACGGCCCCCGGGTGCCCGATCGCCTTCGGGGCGCGTTTCAGGCTGAGGAGAGAATCCGGGTGGGGGTGAGCTTCTTAAACGATCTGGTCAATCTGGCCGGCGAGCTGGTTCTCGGCCGGAACCAACTGCTCCAGGCGGCTCAGCCTCTGGTCAAAACAACGCCGGGGTTGAACCCGGTGCTCCAGCATATCAGCCGGGTCACCTCGGAGATGCAGGAGAAGATCATGCGGATGCGGATGCAACCGCTCTCCCTGGTCTTCGAGAAGTTCCAGCGGGTAGTCCGGGACCTGGCCAGAAAGCACAACAAGGAGGTCCGCCTGGTCACCAAAGGCGGCGACGTGGAGGTGGACAAGACGATCATCGAGGGGCTGTCCGATCCCCTGACCCACCTGATCCGGAACGCGGTTGACCACGGCATCGAGTCCCCCGAGGAGCGGGAGCGGCTGGAGAAGCCCCGGAATGGGACCATCGAGCTGATCGCCTTTCACCAGGGCGGTCAGGTCCATCTGAGCATCAAAGACGACGGCTGGGGAATCGACGGTGATCGGGTGGCCCAAAAGGCGGTGGACAAGGGGGTGATCTCCCCGAGGGACATGGCGGAGATGGACGAGGCCGAGCGGGTCCGTCTCATCTTCCGGCCCGGCTTTTCCACCGCCGAGACGGTCACCGACCTTTCCGGCCGGGGTGTCGGGATGGACGTGGTCCTCACCAACATCGAGCACCTCGGGGGAACCGTGGACGTCAAGGCGACCGTGGGAAAGGAGACCCGGATTCAGCTCATCCTGCCCCTGACCCTGGCCATTGTCTCCGGGCTGCTCATCCGGGCCGGGGACCACCATTTCATCCTGCCGGAGGTGGATATCCACGAGCTGGTCCGGGTAAAGCCGGACGAGATCGACGCTCGGATCGACGTGATCCAGGATGCCTGGGTTCTGCGGCTTCGGGAGACGCTTTTGCCCCTGATCATCCTCAACCGGGTCCTGGGGCTCGACGCGGCGGAAACCGGCCTGACCGGACGGACCACGCCTCTCCGGGTCCTGGTGATCCGGCACGGCGCCGCCCGGTTCGGTCTGGTGGTGGACGCCATTGTCAACACCGAGGAGATCGTGGTCAAGCCCCTGCCCCGGTACCTGAAGCGGATGCAGTGCTACTCCGGGGTGAGCATCCTGGGCAACGGTCAGGTCTCCCTGATCCTCGACGTAGCCGGGATCGTCAAGAAAGCCGCCATCCGCCGGATCGATGAAATCGGCCGGGAGACGGCAACTGACCGGGAGTCGTCCGGCCAGGGCAAGGAGGTCCAGACGCTCCTGCTCTTCGACAACGGGACGCCCGAGCGGTTCGCTTTGCCCCTGGAGCTCATCAGCCGGATCGAGCGGATTCCGGCCGCCGAGATCGAGGTGATCCGGGACCAGCAATTTCTCCAGTATGACGGAAAAAAGCTCCGCCTTCTCTACCTGGAGGACCACCTGCCGGTCAACCGGCCCGAGCGCTCCGCCGATGACACCCTCGGGATCATCGTGCCCAAGGCGGTCCGTCACCCCATGGGAATCGTTTTTTCCGAGGTCATCAACACCGTCAACACTTTGGTGGAGCTGGACACCGAGACCATTATGGCTCAGGGTTTGTTCGG
Organism: uncultured Desulfobacteraceae bacterium; assembly: GCA_964396575.1. GTDB lineage: Bacteria > Desulfobacterota > Desulfobacteria > Desulfobacterales > JAABSP01 > CAYNGG01. The sequence goes on from CAYNGG010000170.1 coordinate 2,949, forward strand.
CTCGGCGGTCCTCGACGGAAAGATCACCCTTCTTCCCGACATGTACGCCCTGTTCGAGATGGCCGCCCCCGACTGGTTTCCCCCGGCGGACGCCGGCCAGGCCGCGCCCCGGAAATACCGGGTTCTGTTGGCCGAGGACACCCCGTTTTTCCGGATGGTGGAGACGGAGTACCTCACTTCCGCCGGCTACGAGGTTCGAGTGGCCGAGGACGGCCGGGCGGCTCTGGATATCCTGAACGAAGAGCCGGTGGACGCGGCCGTGCTGGACATCGTCATGCCCCGGATGGACGGCTGGGCCCTCATCCGGGCGATTCGTAAGGACGAGCGGCTCAAGGACCTCCCGGTGATGGCGGTAACTTCCCTGGGCAACGAGGGGGACCGGTCCGTGGCGACCCGGGGGCTTGACGCCGGGTTCGACGCCTGGGAGCTCAAGCTCGACAAGACCCGACTACTGGAGACCCTGGAGCGGATTCTCAACCGCCCCCAAGGGTCAAAATGAACAAGGAGATAACCATGACCCGACAGATCGCCACCTTTATGTTGGGAGAGACCCTCCTGGGGGTTGACATTCTCCTGGTCAAGGAGATCTACCGCCGGATGACGGTCAGCCCCGTCCCGGACGCCCCGGCCGAGCTGCGGGGCCTGATGAACCTCCGGGGCCGGGTGGTAACCGTGATCGACCTGAACGTCTGCCTCAACCACGCCGGCGGCGTGGCCGAGATCACCGACGAGACCCGGCTGCTGATCTTCAAGACCCAGGCGGAGATCGAAGACTACCTGGAGGCGGGTCAGCTTTCGGAGATCACCCTCGGCGAGGACATCGTGGGATTTCTCATCGACCGGATGGATGATGTGCTCACCGCCACGGCGGACGAAATCCTGCCGCCGCCAGCCAACGTCATGGAAATCGACGAAGCGCTCATCGACGGGGTAGTGAAGAAGGGGGATCAACTGGTGATCCTTCTGGACGTGGCCGCCGTCCTCGATGAAGTCCTGTCGGCGACCGACTCCTCTACCGGATAATCGCCAAGGCCACAAACAACGCCGACAATAAAGGAGAAAAAACCGATGATCACGAAATTCAAGAATTTAAGAATCCGGACAAAGATCGGGCTGACCTTTGGCCTCATCCTCGTCTTTGGCGTGGGGCTGGGGTCCATGGCGATCCGGATCATGAGCGGGGTCCAGACCGAAACGGAGCGGCTGGTTCGGATGTACGTCCCCGAAGTGGATATCTCCAACCGGATCGAGCGGAACAGCCTCCTGACCATGTACAACATCCGGGGCTACGCCCTGAGCGACGAGGCTCACTTCCTCGAATCGGGCCGGTCGCATCTCGACGCGGTTAAATCAACCCTGGCCGAGGCTCGGGAGCTGGCCAACCGCTTCGAGGCTCTCGATGTTCTCCGCCGGGAGATCGACGACATTGAAGGCCAAATCGGCCGGTATGAAGAGCTGGTGGACGAAACGACGGCCAAGAGCCGGGACATTGACTCTCGCCGAAAGCTCCTGGACACCGCGGCTGAACGTTACATGTCCAATGCCCGTCAGTATATCACCCAGCAGGAGCAGCTCCTCAAGGATGAGGTGGAGCAGGGGATTGATGCCGCCGCCATTCTCGAGCGGTTCCGGAAAATCCAGTTGACCGATGCGATCATCTACATGGGCAACCAGATCCGGGTGGATAACTTCAAGGCCCAGGCTCTGGGGGAGCCGGACCGGATGGTCCAAGCCATGGAGCGGTTCGACGAGATCATCGCCGACCTCGAGATCATCCTGTCGCTGACTCACGAGGAACAAAACCAGACCTGGATCAACGAGATCATGAGCTCGGCCAGACAATATAAAGAGGAGATGAGCAATGTCCGGGAGATCTGGCTTGCGCAGCGGGACCTCAACGTCCGCCGGGAAGAGGTGGGCAACAAGGTTTTAGCCATCGCCCGGGAAACGGCCGGGGCGGGCATGGACCGGATGATCAACATGGCCGACACCGCCATGGCTTCACTGTCCGGAGGCAGCCGGACCATGATCCTGGGCCTCTGTGTCGCCGCGGCGGCGGGAGTTCTTCTGGCTATTCTGATCACTGCCATGATCACCCGGCCCATCAGGGATATCGTCGCCTACACCAAGCGGATCGGCAACGGGGATTTGACCGCCGAAATCGAGATGTCCACCACCGACGAGATCGGGGAGATGGCCAAGGATTTGGGGCGGTCCATGGGCAACATCCGGGAGATGATCCGGGAGTTTTCCGACACCACCAACACCCTGTCGTCGTCCTCGGAGGAGCTGGCGGCGGTGTCGAGCCAGATGGCCGCATCGGCCGAGCAGATGGACTCCCAGGCGAGCATGGTGGCGGCGGCCGTCGAGCAGGTCAGCTCCAACGTGGGCACCGTGGCGTCGGCCGCGGAGCAGTCGAGCGCTTCGGTTTCCAGCATCGCTTCCATGACCGAAGAAATGTCCACTACCTTCGAGAACGTCGCCCAGGCCAGCCGGAAGACCTCGGATAACGTCACCCAGATGGCCCGGGCGAACGAGAGTATGTCCAGCCAGATGAGCTCGGTGGCCTCCTCATCCGAGGAAATGACCTCATCCTTGAACGAGGTGGCCAAGAACACGGTGGAGGCGAGCCGGATTTCCCAGAACGCCCGCAAGCGGACCGAGGACGTCAACACCCGGATCTCGGCCCTGGTCTCGGCATCCAAGCAGATCGGCAAAGTGGTGGGGGTCATCAAGGACATCGCCGACCAGACCAACATGCTCGCCCTCAACGCCACCATCGAGGCCGCCGGGGCCGGGGATGCCGGCAAGGGGTTCGCGGTGGTGGCCGGCGAGGTCAAGGAGCTGGCCCGGCAGTCGGCCGAGGCCACCGACGAGATCGCCGACCAGATCGACCAGATCCAGACATCCACCGACGACGCCGTCTCGGCCATCGAGGAGATCAATGCGGTCATCAACAAGATCGCCGGGATCAACGAGATGATTGCCTCATCGGTGGAGGAGCAGACCGCCACCGCCAGTGAGATCTCCAAGTCGGTGGCTTCCACCGCCATGACCGTCAAGGATGTCTCGGCCAACGCCAATGAGTCGGCCGGTTTGGTGAAGGACATCGCCCAATCCACCGACGAAACATCCAAAACAGCGGCCGAGGTGGCCCAAAACATCGACGAGCTCCACAACGGCGTCAAGGAAGTGGCCCGCTCCGCCGACGAAGCGGCTCGGGGGGCCAGCGAGATTTCCAAGACGATCCAAAGCATCGGGGAGGCCTCCAAGCAAACCGCCCTGGGGGCCTCACAGACCGACGCCTCATCCCAGGAGCTCGCTCGGATGGCGACCAACCTGGCCGAGCTGGTTTCCCGCTTCCGGGTTTAAGGGCAACCGCGCCTGCCCCGGTCTGGTGCCGGCGCCAGACCGATAAAAATGGACATAACGATTTGGAAAAAGATATAAAAATCCTTGTAGTGGATGATACCGTCACCGACCGGCAGATACTGTCGAAAATCATCGCCGGGATCGAGAACGCCGAGCTGGCCGGGATCGCCCCCAACGGCCGGATCGCCCTGTCCAAGATCGCGATGAAGCAGCCCGACCTGGTCCTGCTCGACGTCTGCATGCCGGAGATGGACGGGCTGGAGACCCTGTCACGGATCAAGGCGGCCTACCCGCACATTGACGTGGTCATGATCAGCGGAATCGACCAGGAGACGGCGCAAACCACCGTAAAGGCTCTGGAGTCAGGGGCCCTCGATTTCGTACCCAAGCCTACCGGGCCTTCTCCGATCCAGAACATGGAGACGCTCCGGGTCGCCCTCTCCCGCCTGGTCTCCATGGCCCGGACCCGGAAATACTCTCGCCAGGCCCGGGGCCTGATGCCGGGGACGCTCCAGGCACCGTTACCGGCTCCCCGGAGCCCGGCGCCGGTCGCCCATCCGGCCCCATTAGCGCCAGTGGCCCCATTAAGGCCGCCGGTTCGCTCCGCACCGGCCCGGCGGATAGCCCGGACGCCCGGCCGGATCGACGTGGTGGCCCTGGGAGTCTCCACCGGCGGCCCAAATGCCTTACAGGAGCTGATCCCGCTGCTGCCGGGGGACTTAAGCGTCCCGATCCTCACGGTTCAGCACATGCCCACCATGTTCACCGCGTCCCTGGCCGCTCGGCTGGACAGTGTTTCGGCCATCCGAGTGGTGGAGGCCCAGGATGACGACGTGATCCGGGACGGGACCATCTACATCGCCCCCGGAGGCCGCCACATGGTGGTTCGCCGGGACCGACGGAGCCTGAACGTCATCGGGCTGGTGGACTCGCCGCCCGTCAACTCCTGCCGTCCCTCGGTGGACGTCCTGTTCCGTTCCGTGGCCATGGTGTATGGCGGCCACGTCCTCACGGTGATCCTCACGGGGATGGGCAACGACGGGATGGCCGGAGTGGCGGCCATCCGACGGAAGGGCGGCTATTCATTGGTTCAGGACGAAAAGACCAGCGTCATCTGGGGGATGCCCGGGGCCATTGTCGAAGCCGAGCTGGCCGACGAGATCGTCCCTCTGCCGAAGCTGGCCGAACGAATCACCCGGGTTGTCCAGAAGAGCCAGGCCTGATGCTCAAGATCACCGCCCCTGAATACGCCCTGATGAAGAAGTACATCGAGGAGCACTGCGGAATCCACCTGGACCGGGACAAGGAGTACCTGATCGAGTCCCGGCTGTCCGACCTGGTCCGGGAGACCGGGTGCCGGTCTTTCCAGGAATTCCACTTCAAGGCCCGAACCGATCCCACCGGCAAGCTCCGGGACGGGATCGTCGATGCCATGACCACCAACGAGACATCCTGGTTCCGGGACCGGAACACCTGGGACTACATCCGGGAGGTCCAGGTCCCGGCGCTCATCGACGGAGCGCTCCAGACCGGGTCGGCCCACGTCTGGTCGGCGGCGGCATCCACCGGGCAGGAAGCCTTCTCGTTGCTGATGCTGCTCGACGAAGCGGCCCACAGGCGAGGCGTCCCCTCGGTCCTGGACCGGATTCACATCCTGGCCACCGACATTTCCAGCTCGGCCCTGATGACCGCCATGGCCGGCCGCTATGACGCCATCGCCATGAACCGGGGGCTCCCCGAGGACAAGCGCCGGAAATATTTCACCCAGGAGGACGGCGGCTGGGTCTTCGATCCGCGCCTCAAAAACCGGGTCGAATTCAAAAAATTCAACCTCCAGAACCCGTTTTTCTTCCCCCACCCCTTCGACCTGGTCCTCTGCCGGTACGTCTCGATCTACTTCTCCGATGGCTTCAAACGGGACCTTTTCACCAAGATGGCCGGGGTCCTGAAGCCTGGCGGGGTGCTGATCCTGGGCGCTACCGAATCGCTTCGGGAATATTCCAAAGCATTCGAGATCACCTATCACCACGCCACGGTGGTCAACACCCTCCGGACCGACGCGACCCGCATGGGCGGCATCTCGGGCGTGGGCGACTTCATGGGAGATGCCCGTCCGTGATATATGG
>CAYNGG010000171.1:0-8411 GCA_964396575.1 uncultured Desulfobacteraceae bacterium
CCATTAAGCCCGGCGGCAGGATGCCGCCGCCACACCGCCGCCATCATCCAGCTTGAACAATCCGCACCGGTGGTGAGACAAATTCGTGTAATTAGTGTTATTCGTGGGTTACCATGTTCTCAGACGGGGGATATCAGACGAGCCTTTAGCCGTTGAATCCGGCTCAGGGCGGCGGAGGCCCCTTCGGGGTCTTTGGCGGCGATCTCCCGCAGGATTTCGGCGGCCCGCTCGATGTCCGGGCTCCGGTGGCATAAGAGGATTCCATCGACCTTGGCTACGACCGCTCGATGGACGGCGGTGTCGAGGTCCACGTGCCGCCGGATCGCCCCCATGTCGAGGTCATCGGTGAGGACCAGCCCCGCAAACCCCATCTCCCGCCGGAGGAGCCCGTCGGCGATCCGGTCCGAAAGGCTGGCCGGCCAGTCCGGGTCGAGGGCGAGGTAACGGACATGGGCGAGCATTACGGCGGCGACCCCGGCGGAGATCGCGCTCCGGAAGGGGACCAGGTCCTCGGTGAGGAGCGTTTCCCGGTCGGTGTCGAGGACGGGGAGGTCCTTGTGGGAGTCGAGGGTGGTTCGGCCGATCCCGGGGAAGTGCTTGGCCGTGGCCATCACCCCGAAAGCCTGGTGGGTCCGGATGACGGCCGCCGCCCGATCCGCCACCGCTGATGGCGTCGTCCCGTAGGCCCGGTCGGCCATCACCGAGTCGATCCCGGCGAAGGCCACATCCATCACCGGCGCGAAGTTGACATTGATCCCCAGCCTTCTGAGAAGGCGGGCGGTTTGTCGGGCGTTCGCCTGGATCGTGGTCGGGTCCGTCATCCGTCGAGGGGCGGGGAGGTCCGGGAAATCCGGCGGCCGGAGACGCCGGACGCTCCCGCCTTCCTGATCCACGGCGATGAACAGCGGCGGCCGGCCGGCGGCCCGGGCGAGGTCCTGGGCCGATCGACAGAGATCGCGGACCCCGTCGGGGGTCTCGATGTTCCGGGCAAAGAGGATGATCCCACCGACTCCGAGGGTCCCAATCAGGTGCGCGAGGTCGGCGTCCGGCCGGGTCCCGTCGAAGCCGACCCAGAGCCGCTGGGCCGCGTTTTCCATTTTAGATTGATTTAGACCTCCGAGGTTTCCAAAACTTTGGAAACCTCGGAGGTCCCGAAAAATCATCAATCACCTATCACCTTTCTGGTATTTCCGGACCGCCCGGTTGTGCTCGGCCAGGGTTTTCGAAAAGTGGTGAGTCCCGTCGTTTTGGGAAACGAAGTAGAGGTAGCGGGTCTCGGCCGGATAGAGGGCCGCGTGGAGTGCCTCTCGGCCGGGGTTGGCGATGGGACCCGGCGGCAGCCCGCCCTCGGTGTAAGTGTTGTAAGGCGTCGGGGTTTCGAGGTGCCGGCGGGTGAGGTTCCCGTCAAAATCGCTCAGGCCGTAGATCACGGTGGGGTCACTCTGGAGGCGCATGTTTCGCTTGAGCCGGTTGTGAAAGACGGAGGCGATGATGGGCCGTTCGGCGGGGGCACCGGTCTCCTTTTCAATGATGGATGCCAGGGTGACGACCTCGTGGACCGACATCCCGAGGGCCTCGGCCCGGGCTTCCCACTCGGCGGTGAAGACCTCCCGGAACTGCCGGACCATGGTCCGGATCATCTCCTGAGCCGACGTCCGTCGAGGGAAACGGTAGGTTTCGGGGAAGAGGTAGCCCTCGGCGTCGTCAGCCGGGAGACCCAGGGTCTTCAGGAAGGCCGGGTTGGTCGCGGCCGCCATGAAGGTTTCCCCTTCCGTCAGCCCGGCGGCCTCCGCCCGGGCCGCAATCTGAGCGACGGTCTCGCCCTCGGGAATGGTCAGCCGGATGAGGTGAACCCGGCCCTCTGTGAGATGAGCCAGGATCTCCTTCGGAGTCATGGCGGGCGACAGGAGATACTCGCCGGCCTGAATCCGGCGGTCCTGATCCCCGACCCGGGCCAGGAGCCGGAACCGGAGCGGGTGGCGGATAAGGCCGGCGGCCTCGAGGTCGGCGAGGGTCTCGGCAAATCCCTGGCCGGGCGGTACGGTCACGAGCTGGTCGGCCGGGGGGCCGGCGGGCCGCTCGGCGTATCGCCGGAGGTCATAAGCAAGGTAGGCGACGGTGGCCCCGACCCCGATGAGGATCAGGCAGACGATAATAACGATCTTCTTGAGCATGGGTCCTTTAGGCGCGGCTTCTTTTCATGGCCGGAAGTCGGCCCCCGAGGGAGTCTATTCCCGGGGCCAGACCATGGCGTAGCTTTCCCGATTGACAGGCTACCCGCCAAGCTTATATATAGTCGGTTGAGATTGCAACCGAATTCGATTGACCCTTAACCCATGACCTATCACCTGATATGAAAATGAGACGGATACCGGCGACATTGATCGCCCTGTTGCTGACATTGACCGGCTGCGCCACCCTCCACGATGCCGCGCTTGACGGCGATGTGTCGGAGGTCCAGGCTCTGCTGTCGGAGGGGGAGCCGGTGGACGAGCGGGACGAGGCCCAGGGCACCCCGCTCATGGCCGCGGCCAAGGCGAATCGGACTCGGGTGATCCGGCTGCTTTTAGCCAATGGCGCCGACCCGAACGCCACCGACCGGTTCGGGAAGACCGCGCTCTGGTATGCCTACGACTACGGCCATCGGAATGCCTTCCGGATGCTTCTGGAAAGCGGGGCGTCGGCTGACTTCCTGTTGACGGCCGCTGCCCCGCCGGGAGCTCCGGAGAAGCGTCGAATGTACGATCTGGCCCGGGAGTATGAGCTTGTCGAGTCCATGGAGGCGAGCGGCGGGGGCGCCGCCATCGGCCGGTTCGAGACCTACTTCGCCCGCTACCGTGATGGGGCCTTTGCGCCCCGGGTGCTCGGGATGCTCCGGGACATCGTCCGGGCCGACTACGAGGACATCCAGCCACGGGGGGACGATGCCGATCCCGAATCTCTCCGGCGGTTTTTGAGCACTTATGCTCAGTTGGGCAACCCGCTTTACGAAATCACCGCCACCCGGCTCAACATCCGGTCCGGACCGGCGGTTTCCACCCGCCGGGTGGGGGAGTATTTAAACGGCGAGGTGGTGGCCGTTCTGGAGACCAGCGACGACTGGCTCCGGACTGACCGGGGCTGGATCAGCGGCGCTTACGCCCGGCGACTCCGCGATGGGATCTCGGCAGTCACGCCTTATATCGGGAAGGTTCGCGAGCATCTGGCCGGGAGCGGGGGCGTCCCGCCCGACAAATCCAACGTCCAAGATGCCCGCGGTCCCAGGGCTTCAGAGCCCGGCGCGCCCCGCCGTGAGTCGGTCTCGCCCCCTGCCCCCGAGCGGACGCCGGCGAGCCCCCAAGCCCGGGTCCGGCGGGAGCTCGAATCCATTCTGGCGGACCCCAGCCTGGAAAAGCTCGAGACCTTTATCCGGGCGTATCGGGACCGGGAAGGGCTTGAGGCTGAAGTGGGCGAGGCCCGGCGCCGCTACCGGATGATTCTGCTGGGCCAGTGACGCGATGATCGGTAGCGGACGAACAGACCTCCGAGGTTTCCAAATTTTTTTGGAAACCTCGGAGGTCTCTAGCGGTCCTCATTACTCAGTCCCATGAAGAAAGCAACAGCGTATGCGGCTGACCATCGAAGATGTGAGCGCGTTTACACCGATTGTGGAAGCGGCTTCCAGCCGCTTATTTCAGCGGCAGGATGCCGCTGCCACTTTGAATGAAGGATGCCCGATTTCGATAACCCTTAACCCGTCACCTCTAACCTTCTTGTGGACACCATCAAATCTAAAATCGAAAATCAACAATCGAAAATCATCCTTCTGATCGTCTGCCTCTGGACTGCGGCCGTGGTGGGGGCGGCCCGGGCCGAAGTGTCGGACGAGATCGAAAATCAAAAATCAAAAATCAAACAGGCCATTGAGACCGGGATTCTCACCCCCTACGACATCCCCTTTAAAACATTCGTGGCGCTGGAGATGTGGGATGAGATCGAGGGGATTTTGCGGGCCAATCACCGGAACATCACGGTCCGGCCCCTGCCCGGCCTCTACTACAGTCGCCCTCTGGTGATCGGCGACCGAATCTGGCTCTTTGAAAACCCCACCGTGAGCGCCGGAACCATCTATGTGATCCACCCGGAGACCCTGGCGGTCGAGCAGTCCTTTCGGAACGAGGCCTTCACCCGGTTTGACGGGGGCATCCGGACGGTGGCCGGCCAGCGGATTCTGGCGGGTGGCGGGAACGCTGACGTGGACGCGGTGGTCTTATGGGATACGGCTGGAACGTCCATGGAGACGCTCCAACTCCGGGACGGCCATTATGTCGGGTCCATTGCGGTCGGAGCGGGACGGATTTTCGTGGGGGCCTGCGGAGGGGTTGTCGAGGCCTGGAAGGGTGACGGGGCATTGACTTACGTCGGGGCCTACCGGTCGAGCGAAGGGGAGAACGTGAGCTGGCAGGTGTTCAACCAGAAGGCGTGTATCACCGCGCTGACCACGGTTGGGAACCGGCTGGTGGGTGCCGGCGAACGGGAGATCTTTATCTGGGACATCGAATCCCGCGAGCTTGAGGACCGGTTGCCCAAACAATTGCCCAACGGAATCGCCGGGTTTTCTGGCGAGACGGTGGTCGAGCACCGTCATGGCTCGGTGGCGGTCTGGCCCCTGAATGACCCCGACGCGGTCCGGACGATTCAGACCCGGCGGTCCGTGGAGGACGTCCTGGTCACCGAGGAAAAACTCCTGGCCGATTTCGACGGGAGGCTCCTGGTCCTGGCCATGCGGCATAACAAAGGGTTCCGATTCCATGATTTCGAGACCTTAAAGCTCATCCGGCGGTCGCCCCTGCCCGGCGAGGCCCTCGGGGCGTATAACGGGAGCCTCTATGCCACCGATGACCGGCACCTCTACCGCTACCATATCGCCAACCGGGACCCGGAGGCCTACGAGGCCTTTGTCTCGGCCATCCAGCCCGGAGAGATTCCGGTTGATGACGCAACCTACGACCGGCTGGTGGATCTCCTGGCCGATTATCCCCGGGTGATGGCCGCCACCGGGATGGTCCCGGCCCAGCTCGATCGGAAGGGGATCGACCTCTCCCACAAGCTCAAGTACGGACGGATCGGGCAACGGTTCGTCCCCTGGGGTGAGCCCGCCGACTCGGTTGACACGGCACTCAACGGTGGAGATCCCAGTGCGGTTTACGGTTACAAAGCCATTTACACCGCCGGGAACCGGTCGGACCAATACTACCTGGTCACCCTGGATGCCGCCTGGAGCGGGGAGTACGGCAAGTCGGCCGCTTATGCCGAGGCCGCCCGACATCCTTCCACGGCCCAGTCCTTTTTCCTGCCGCCGGGGGCCACATTCCAGAACCAGATCGAGGTGGGCCCCCGGGAGCCGGTCCATCTGGCCATCTATCCCCGCCGGATCGAGCCGGTGACCGCCGAATTCCACGAGGGGCTCCGCCGCGCCCTGAGCCCGGAGAACACCGACGTTGACCAGATCGACCGCTACCTCGATGACGACCGGGTGGCTCAGTGGCATCCCCGGTTGACGGCCCGCCGGGAAGCCTTAACCGCCGGCGGGGACGGCTTCTGGCTCTTCCGTTTGCTCCGCCGATGGTTTTGACCCCGCTGACCGCTCTGGTGGCCAACCGCCAGGGGGAGATTTTCGAGCTCGATGGCTACGGCGCCGTCGGGGCCGCCGGGGCTGACAGGGCTCCTCTTACCGTCGAAGAGACCGTCCCCCTGCCCCACGGCGCCGAGCTGATGTACCTGCCGGACCGGTATCCCATCGTTTTCGACCCCGACACGGGGGCGCCGGCCACCCTGACGGAAGACCCCTACGAGCCGGGGGAGCCGATCTTCCCGGTGGCGGCCTTCAACTCCCCCGGCTACCTCCTCACCCGGAACGCCGCCTGGGTCGAAGCCGACGGGGCGGCCGGCCTGCCCCTCTTTGCCTACGGCGCCGTGGGATGGGGGCGAAACGGGTTCCGGACCGCCGCCATCCGCGTTGACCGCGAGCCCCGTCAGGACCTCCGGGAGATGCCCCGGTCCGGGGTGGTCGCCGGAATTGCGACGATGCAAAAGGCCATGCCGGACAACCGCCTTCGGGCTCACCTCGAAACCTGTGCTCTCACCTACGGCTGCCCGGCCGCGAAAAACTTCTTCCTGGGGCGCTACGAAGCCCCTCTGCCGACGGCCACCCGCTGCAACGCCAACTGCCTCGGGTGCCTGTCGCTCCAGGCCGAGGGCGGCCTTCCGTGCAGCCAGGACCGGATCGACTTCACGCCGACCCCGGCGGAGATCGCCGAGGTGGCCCTGACCCACATCCGCCGGGTCCCCCGGGCGGTGGTGAGCTTCGGCCAGGGCTGCGAAGGAGACCCGCTGATGGCCGCTTGGGTCATCGCCGAAGCCATCTCCCGAATTCGGCGGGAGACCGACGCGGGGACGATCAACGTCAACACCAACGCCAGCCTGCCCGACCGTCTGAAGACACTTTTCGACGCCGGGCTCGATTCGGTCCGGGTGAGCCTCAACAGCGTCCGGGAGGCGCCCTATACCGCCTATTTCCGCCCGAATTACGCCTTTGCCGATGTCCTCGCGGCCATCGACCACGCCCTGGAACGGGACCGGTGGGTGAGCATCAACTACCTGAGCCTCCCGGGGTTCGTGGACAGCTCCGAGGAGTCCGCGGCGCTTCTGGCCTTTCTCCGGGACCACCCGGTGAAGATGATTCAGTGGCGGAACCTCAACTTTGATCCGGTGCGGTACCACGCCGCCATGGCGTCGGCCGGCCCCGTCGGCCGTCCCATAGGCGTCCGTCGTCTGCTCGACCGGGTCCGCCGGGAAGCCCCGGCCGTTCGACATGGATACTTCAATCCCCCCATTTTGGGATTTTAGATTTTGGATTTTAGATTTTAGATTTATAATCAAGGTTTTACCACACACGCCAATCACAATGAAGGATGCCAAAAATCAAAAGTCATAAATCAAAAATCATCAATGAGGTGAAGGTGACGTTTAGAGCCGATGATCCGGCATTGGCGGCTGAGCTGGTGGCTGACTGCTTCTACGAGCTCGGGGTCAAGGGGGTGGCCTTCGAGGGTCGGAATCTGTGCGAGGCGCCGGCAGAGGGCTGGGGAGAAGAGGCCGACGCCGGGCCCCGGACCCCCGCCGTCATCGCCTATTTTCCGGTTCCGCCGGACCCGCCGTTCGAGTCATTGCATGAATGTTTGGCGGCTTTGTCGGCCCGGACCGGCATTCGGACCCGGGTGACTTGCCGGCCGGTGGCCGAGTCGGACTGGGCTCATGCCTGGAAGGCCCATTTTCATCCTCAACGGATCGACGATGGGGTGGTGGTCAAGCCCACCTGGCGGGACTACCGGCCCGGTCCCGGCGAGACGGTCATCGAGATCGACCCCGGCATGGCCTTCGGGACCGGGACCCATCCGACCACCGCCTTGTGTATCCGGATGATTCGGGCTCATCTGAAGCCGGGAAACGCGGTCCTCGATATCGGCACGGGATCGGGGATTCTGTTGATCGCGGCGGCCAAATTCGGTGCCGGACGGCTGGTGGGGGTTGATTCGGACCCCGTGGCCGTTGACATTGCCGCGGAAAACCTCCGGCGGAACGGAGCTCACCCGGACCGGTTCACCGTGATCAACGGCCATTTGGCCGATCCCGCCCCGGCGGGACCGGCCGGGGGGTTCGATCTGGTGGTGGCCAATATCCTCACCGAAGTGATTCTCGAATTGCTCCCCTCCCTGCCCCGGGTCCTGCGGCCGGGAGGGATTTTCGTGGGGTCGGGGATTATCGCGGAAAACCGGGAGCTGGTGATGGGGGCCATGACCACACCCCGGTATGGTGAGGACGCGGCGCCGTGGACAATGGTGGACTCGGCCGAAGAGGATGGGTGGGCGGTCGTGGTGGGACGGCTTACGGCTCCGGCGGGGTCTGGGGGGCGGCGGAACCGGTTCCCTTCCGGAGACGCTGGCACAGGACCCGGGTGATGCCCCGGACCACCTCGATGTGCTCGGCCATGAGATCGTAGAGCGGCCCCTGGTCCAGGCGGAAGAGCTGGGAATCATCCATGGCGGTCACCGTGGCCATCCGGGGCTCGGGATCGAGGGCCGCCAGCTCGCCGAAGACCTCGTTTTTCCCCAGAATGGCGATTTCCAGCCCGTTGTTGTGGACCCGCATGGCACCCTCCACAATGATATACAATGAGGTGCCGATGTCCCCCTTGACAACGACATCCTCTCCTTTTTTCACATCCAGCTCTTCAACAATGGAGGCCACCTCGATGAGGTCTTCTTCGGGGGTGGCGGAGAAGATCTCCACCGCTTTCAAAATCAGAACTTTTTCGATGGTCAGCCGCATACGCTGTTTCCTTTCTTCATGGGACTGAGTAACGAGGACCG
>CAYNGG010000172.1:0-4736 GCA_964396575.1 uncultured Desulfobacteraceae bacterium
ATGAATAGACAGATCGTAATCAACGCCGCCGAGCATGAAACCCGGGTCGCCCTTCTGGAGGACGGGACCATCGCCGAGCTGTTCATCGAGCGGGACAACGACTCCGACATCGCCGGCAACATCTACAAAGGGCGGGTCCAGCGGGTCCTCCCCGGAATGCAGGCCGCCTTTGTGGACATCGGCCTCAGCCAGGCCGCTTTTATCTATGTCGATGACATCATCCCCCGGTCCGAGGGGAGCTTCGAGGCCCACTTCGACGACGAGGCGGAAGCCGATCCGGAAACGGAGGCCCGTCCTTCCGCTCCGGTCCAGCGCCCCCGGTCGGTGCCCATCGAGGACATCCTTACCGAGGGGCGGGAAATCATGGTTCAGGTCTCCAAGGGGCCCATCGGCACCAAGGGGGCTCGGGTGACCACCTACATCTCCCTGCCGGGCCGGTTCCTGGTCCTGATGCCCATCTCGACCCATATCGGGGTCTCCCGGCGAATCGAAGACGAGGAGGAGCGAACCCGGCTTCGGGAGCTGATGAGCAAGCTGAGGGGGGACGAGACCGGCTACATCGCCCGGACCGCCGCCGAGGGGGTGACCGATGAGAAGCTCTTGAGCGAGATGGCATTTCTCAAAAACCTCTGGGCCAGCATCCTGACCAAATGCCGAAACGCGCCGGTGCCATCCCTCATTCACCAGGAGCTATCGGTGAGCCTCCGGGCGGTCCGGGACCTGCTCCTCCACGAAGCCGGAAAGCTCATCATCGACGACCTGTCGGGATATGAGGCGATCCTGTCCTTTCTAGACACCTTCATGCCGAGCCTCAAGGGGTCGGTGGAGCTTCACGCCGGAGATGAGCCGGTGTTCGACGCCTTCAACCTGGAGGGGGATATCTCCCGGGCACTGAAGAAGAAGGTCTGGCTCAAGAGCGGCGGGTACATCGTCATCGAGCTCACCGAGGCCCTGGTGGCCATCGACGTGAACACCGGCCGCTACGTGGGCAAACACAACCTCGAAGAGACCATCCTGAAGACCAACCTCGAGGCGGTCAAGGAGATCGCCTATCAGGTCCGGCTCCGGGACATCGGGGGGATCATCATCATCGACTTCATCGACATGGAGAAGAAGAGCAACCAGGAAAAGGTCTTCAACGCGCTCCGGGAGGCGGTCAAGCGGGACCGGAGCAAGACTCACATCCTGCCCATGTCGGAAATGGGCCTCATCCAGATGACCCGCAAGCGGGTCCGCCGGTCCCTCACCCGGATGCTCCGAGAGCCGTGCTTCTATTGCGAGGGCGAGGGGTATCTCATCTCCCGGGAGACCATCTGCCATAACATCTACCGGGAGGTGCTCCGGGACGTCCGGGAGATCCGGGGCAGCCGGATCACCCTCCAGGTCAACCCGGAGATCGCCGAGCTGCTCCATGGCGAAGAGAGCCACATTGTCTTGTCCCTTGAGCGTCGAATCGCCAAGCAAGTGGAGGTCTATCCCAACCCGGCGCTCCACATGGAAGCCTTCGAGGTCCTGGCGGAAGGCGGGTTCTTGCAGCCGGCGCGGCCGGGTCGTTAATTCGCGGTTATCCGGGTTCATTTGGCTAGGCTATGGGTAATGGGTTTATCTAATCCGATCATCTATGACCTATCACTTTTTTTGTCTTGACAGTCCGGTACAACTGTGGTTAATTTGATTGGTTAATGTTATGGATTTAAAGGGTTCATACAGCTTCAAACGAAGCCCTATTCAACCGACGGATGGAGGAGAACGGACAACATGAAACGGACCTATCAGCCCAGTCGCCTCAAGCGGGCCCGGAACCACGGTTTTCTCAAGCGCATGGCCACCAAAGGCGGCCGGCGGATCATCAACCGACGTCGAGCTCGAGGGAGAAAGCGCCTGGCACTTTAGTGCCGACACCGGCGGCGCTCCTTTCGTGCGATTAACCTTCACCAAGGCGGACCGACTCCGTAAGCGTCCGGAATTTCTAAGGCTCGCCCATTCCGGACGCCGGGTGCACGGCCGCCATTTTCTTTTAAATGGCCTCCCCAGCGCCGCCGGCCGGAGCCGACTGGGAATCACCGTGACCAAAAAGGTCGGCCCCGCCGTGACCCGCAACCGAATAAAGCGGTACTGCCGGGAGTTTTTCCGCCGGCACCGGCATCGGTTTCCAGGCCATTGGGACATCAATATCATCGCCAGGCGATCCGCCGTTGAGCTGACCGGGCCCCAGACGGCCGCCGATCTGTCGGCGATCGTGAGCAAGCTGCCGAGGTGACCCCATCATGCGTCGATCCTGCGCCACGCTCCTGGTGTGGCTCATTCGAGCGTATCAAGTTATCGTGTCGCCGATGCTCGGACCGAGCTGCCGCTTCACCCCATCCTGTTCAGACTACGCCTGTGAGGCGATCCGCCGGCACGGTGCCGTCAAGGGAACGATGCTTTCCGCGCGTCGCCTGCTCAAATGCCACCCGTTTCATCCCGGGGGGATCGATCCGGTTCCCTGATGTTCTCACCCCCTGACGACGGACCCATGAAGACGACCTTTTGCCGCCCGGCATCCCTTATAGGAGATGACAATCAAAATGGAACATGCGCGACTCTTACTGGCCCTGGTGCTCTCGTTTCTGGTGTTTTTTCTCTGGGAATTCTTTTTTGTTGACCGGGAGGCGATGCAGCCGCCGCCGCCGACGACCGAGCCGCCCGCCGACGTGGCCGACGCCCCTCAGCCCCCGCCCGTGACCAGGACCGATCCCATACCGGAGCCGGCCGTCACCCCGATCCCCGAGCCCACCGTGCCGGTTGAGCCCGCCTCAACCTTTCGGACCCTTACCGTCGAAAATGACCGGTACCGGGTTCGCCTTTCCGAAGCCGGGGCGGTCCTGACCTCCTTCGTGCTCAAGGATTACCGCGAATCAGCGGAAAAGACGGCTCCCCCGAAGGAGCTGATCGGGGAGACCGTGTCGGGGGGAAGCCTTCGGCTGGAAACCGCCGAGGGGGGAATCCCCGGACTCGAGTCCGCCCATTTTACCGCCGATCCGGCCACCGACCATATCGTATTGGATGACACTCCGAAAACGGTCCGGCTTACCTGGCAATCCTCGGGCGGGATCACCGTCGAAAAGGCATACACCTTTTCGCCGGGCACCTATCTGGTGGACCTGACCGTGCGGATCTATAACGGGTCCGACCGTCCCCTGACCGACCGGATCGCGTTCGTGCTGGCCGGAAAGCTTCAGGCGGACCCGTCTCACTACGCCTTTGAAGGACCCAGCGCTCTCCTGGATCAATCCCTGGAACAGATCAAGGTCAAAAACATTCCCAAGCATCGCCGGACCGAGGGCCTGATCCGGTGGATCGCCATTGAGAAGCAGTATTTTCTTACCGCCCTGCTCCCGGCCCAGCCCGAGGTTGAGGGGGTCATGCGCCTTGGCCAGACCGAGGACGGCGTCATCACCAACACCTATGTGGCCCCCCGCCAGCCGGTGGCCCCGGGGGGGACCGGCCGGTACGAGGTCGATCTCTATTTCGGACCCAAGAGCCTCAAGGTCTTAAACGACCTCGACAACAACCTCGCCCGGATCATCAACTTCGGCTGGTTCGATATCATCTCCAAGCCCTGTCTCTGGCTGATGAATTTTCTCTACCGCTTCATCCCCAACTATGGGGTGGCCATCATCATCCTGACGATCTTCATCAAGCTGATCCTCTGGCCCCTGGGCAACAAGGGGTATCAGTCGATGAACGAGATGAAAAAGCTCCAGCCTGAAATGGCTCGGATCCGGGAAAAGTACAAAGATGACAAGAAGCGGATGAACGAGGAGCTGATGGCCCTCTACCGGACTTACAAGGTCAACCCTCTGGGGGGCTGTCTGCCGATGGTGCTCCAGATTCCCGTATTCATCGCGCTGTACCGGATGCTCTATGAAGCCATCGAGCTACGGCACGCGCCATTTGTGGGATGGATCAACGACCTTTCCTCACCGGACCGGCTTTTTCACTTCAACGTGGATTATATCCCCCTGATGCAGCCGCCCTATGGCATCCCGGTGCTCACCGTCATCATGGGGGCCACCATGTTTTTGCAGCAGAAGATGTCGCCGCCCCCCGGTGATCCCACCCAGGCCAAGATGATGACCTTTCTTCCGATTGTTTTTACCTTTATTTTCATCAATTTTCCATCAGGTCTCGTCCTGTACTGGCTGGTGAACAATGTCCTGTCCATCGCGCAACAGGCATATATCGCTAAGAAAAAGTCTTAAGGTATGGAGGTGTTACCCCATGTCCCGTTGTCTGGAATTTGAAGACAAAATGGTCGATACCGCTGTTGAAAAAGCCGCCCAGGAGCTCAACATCCCCAAGGATAAGCTGAAATACGACGTCATCTCCTACGGGTCCAGCGGTATCTTCGGCCTGGTGGGGACCAAGAAGGCCCGGATTCGGGTCACCCTGCCGGCTTCCGGACCGGATCGAACCGGATCCAAGCGCAAGCGCCGGTCCGGAAAAACCGCCCCCCCGCCCCCAAACACCCCGGCCAGCGACGAGCTGCAATCCGACAGCTCCGACGAGCAGATTTCTCAGGCCGTCTCTTCCCTTGTCGAAGAGGCCTTTCAACCGGCATCGCCCGAGACACCTCCCCCCGACGCCGAGCCTTCGCCCCCCACGGCGGAAGGGGAGTCCCCCACGGCGGAAGGGGAGTCCCCCACGGCGGAAGCGGAGTCCCCCACGGCGGAAGCGGAGCCCCCCACGGCGGA
>CAYNGG010000172.1:4836-8400 GCA_964396575.1 uncultured Desulfobacteraceae bacterium
CGATGGGCAAAGAGGCCCTCGACCGGATCGTCTCGCACATCACCACGGGCGCGGAGGTCACCGCCCGGCATGGCGAAGACCGACTCTGCTACGACATCCAGGGCGGCGAATCGGGAATGCTGATCGGAAAAAAGGGCCAGACCCTGGAGGCCATCCAGTACCTGGTGGAAAAGATGGTCAACAAACAGAACTCTGAGCGGATTCGGGTTCAGGTGGACGTGGAGGGCTACCTCGACAACCGGCGCCAGCGGCTTGAAGACCTGGCGGCCCGGCTGGCTCAGAAGGCCAAGCGGAGCGGCAAGCCGGTGACCATCGGCCAGCTCAACGCCCACGACCGGCGGATCGTTCACATCTCCCTGAAGGGCGACCCGGAGCTCCGGACTCAGAGCATGGGGGAAGGCTTTTACCGGAAGCTGGTCATTTTCCCCAAGAAGCGTCCCCGGAAAAAGCAGGACGATTGACCGTCCCGTTTTTCGACATGGACTTGGGCCGGACCACCATTGCCGCCATCGCCACTCCGGCCGGCAGTGGCGGAATCGGCATCGTCCGGATCTCCGGCCCCGACGCCATCCCCATTGTCGAAGCCCTGTTTCAGCCTCACGGCACTTCGGCCGGATTCCGCCGGCCCCTCGTCAGCCATCATCTCCACTACGGACACCTGGTGGACCCGGCGGACGGGCGTCTGATTGATGAGGTCCTTCTGGCGGTCATGCGGGGACCCCGATCCTACACCCGGGAGGATGTCGCCGAGATTCAGGCCCACGCCGGCCCGGCGGTCCTCCGGGCCATCATCGACCTGGTGATCCGCCAGGGAGCCCGGCCCGCCGAGCCCGGCGAGCTCACTCGCCGGGCCTTTCTCAACGGCCGGATCGACCTGACCGAGGCGGAGGCGGTGATCGACATCATCAACGCCCGATCCGAAGGGGCGAGGCTTGCGGCAGCCGGAGGTCTGGGGGGGCGGATGCGGGCCGAGGTGACGCCGATCCGGGAGGTTCTGACCGATGTTCTGGCTCGATTGGAGGCGGCCATCGACTTCCCCGACGAGCTGGAGCCGACGGACTCTCCATCAGCGGCGGCTTTGGACCGGCTGACCGACGGCGTCATGGCCCCGCTGGACCGGCTTCTGGCCGGGGAATGGGCCGGGCGGTGCCTGCGGGAGGGCATCCGGGTGGTGGTGGCCGGTCGGCCCAATGTGGGCAAGTCAAGCCTGGTCAATGCCCTGATCCAGGAGGAGCGGGCCATTGTCACCCCCGTTCCCGGCACCACCCGGGATGCCATCGAAATCCCCCTGGAGATCTCCGGGGTCTCTCTGACCCTGACCGACACCGCCGGCCTTCATCCCACCGCGGATCCGGTGGAGCGGATGGGGGTGGAACGGGCTCGGGCCTGTATCGCCAAGGCCGACCTGGTCATCCTGACGGTCGCCGCCGACGAGCCGCTGAAGGGGGCTGATGAGGCGGTTTACGGGGCGATCGGGGACATCCCCGCCATCCTGGCAATGAACAAGTGGGATCGGATGAGGGCTGAGGCCGGCGTTCCCATCCCCGATCACTGGACGATTCCTGTCCGGGTCCGGACATCGGCGACCACCGGGGATGGGATTCCCGAGCTGCGATCCGCCATCCAGACGGCGGTGGTGGATGGGGGGCTGACGGACCCTGGGGTCGGGATCCTGCCCAATCTCCGGCAGGCGGCGGCCCTCCGATCGGTCCGAGAATCGACAAAGCGGGCGGCCGATGCCCTTTCGGCCGGGATGCCGGCGGAGATCGTCACCATCGATATCCGGGATGCCCTCTACCACATCGGAACGGTAACCGGCGAAACCGCCGGCCCCGATATTCTCGACCGGGTTTTCAGCCAGTTCTGCATCGGAAAATAAAATGTTCCACGTGGAACGTCCATCCCCGATTTCACCAGATTGTTCCATCGCCATCAATCACCAGACCCATGTTCCACGTGGAACATGTTTTCACTGAATCCAGGACGACATAAGGAGCTTTACCCATGGACGACCGGTTCAACCCGTTTTTCAGCCGATACGAGGCGATCCTCCAGCAGGCCGACGACGCCTTTTCGAAGGTGGCAGCCGAATACCCGGACTGCGTTAAGTGCCATGTCGGATGCGCCGACTGTTGCTACGCCCTCTTCGACCTGACCCTCATCGAGGCACTTTACATCAACCATCAGTTTCTCACCCGCCTCCCGCCGGATCAACAGGAGCCCATCCGGGAAAAGGCCAACCGAGCGGATCGCCAGGCCTACAAGATCAAACGGGACGCTTACAAGCGCGTGGAGGCCGGGGAGTCCGAGGCGAGCATCCTGTCCCGCATGGCCCAGGAACGGATCCGCTGCCCTCTGCTCAACGATGAAGACCGCTGTGATCTCTACGCCTACCGTCCGGCCACCTGCCGTTTTTACGGAGTCCCCACATCCATTCACGGACAGGGGCATACCTGCGGCCTGTCGGGATTTACCGAAGGGGTGGCCTACCCGACGGTAAAGCTGGACCTGATCCAGGACGCGCTGGTTCGGATCTCACAGGATCTGGTGGCGGCCATCGAGAGCCGCTACGTCAAGATGGGGGAATTGCTGGTCCCCCTTTCCATGGCGATTATTACCGATTATAATGATACGTATCTGGGGCTCCCCGGTGCCGGCGAGGACACGGCCCCGGAAGCCTCTTCCCGACACGGAGGACGCTGACATGGCCGATGTTTTCACCAAAGCCGAGGTGGATGACCGGAAGCGGGCGATCTTTGAGAGCATGTCCGATCGGAGGCAGAAACACATACTCAAACGCGGCTATGAGAAGTGGGACCCCTTTCAGGAGCCCAAGGACCCCATCGATATCCGACGGGACCCTAGCCGCCGAACCACCCAGATGCTCGTCCGGGAGTTTCTCCAGAGCCGACCCTTCGAGGGTTACAGCTCCCAGTACGGCGCCGGGGTTCTGGAAATCTGTCTGGGAATTATCAATGATGAGGATCGGTACCGGGGGATGTTCGAGTTCTCCTGCTGGTACCACGACCTTCTCAAAAAGGAAGGGCACCTGAAATAGCCCATGGAGGTGTGCGATGAAGCAGAAATATACCATTATAAAAGACCCATCCAAGGACGCCCTGGTCATCCAGGAACACGCGGAGCTGGACAAGGAAAGCATGTCTCTTCTCTGCGAGCAGTCCTACCCCAAGGAAACCATCCAGGCCGCCATCCGCGGGGGCCGCGGCTCCGTCATTTCCGCCATCCGGACGCTCAACCTCTACCCCCCGCTGCCCTATGCCCAGCGGATGGCTCAGGCGGTGATTGATCTTTACGGAGCCGATGCCCCCGAAGGGTCCACCGATCTCGTCTTCGACGACATGGAGGCCCTGCTCCGGGAGCCTGAGCTGGCCGACGATTTGGACGACGTGGAGGATGAGTCCGATGACATCGACGAGCTCCTCGACGAGGATGATCTCGAAGATGAATTCGACGACGATGATAAGATCGACCCGGTCAACGCGCCGCTGAAAGTTGCCGACGATGACTCACTCGAGGTCGATGATGACGCCTGATTTCCCAGGG
>CAYNGG010000173.1:0-8315 GCA_964396575.1 uncultured Desulfobacteraceae bacterium
AACCACCAAATAAGGGCATGAACGACATCGACGACATCAAGGGCCAGTTGAAGGACCTGGACGCCACCAAAATCTTTTTTACCGATTTGAACGGGCGGCTCATGGGGCTTCCGGTCAACGGCCGAAATATCGAGCGGATCTTGGAAAAGGGGGTCGGCTTTGACGGCTCCTCCATCGCCGGCTACGCGACGGTGGAAAACAGCGACCGACTGCTCTTTCCCATCCCGGAAAGCTTCAAGGTAGTCAATCTGAAGGATGAGCGCCTCGGCTTTTTTATCGGGCGGATTTACAACGAGAAGGGAGAGCGGGCCCAGGCCGATCCTCGGGCCATCCTCGAGCATGTGGTGGCCGAGGCCGAGGCGGAATTCGGGTTCCGGTTTCTCGTGGGACCCGAGCATGAGTTCTTTATCCTCAGCTCCGACAACTTATGCGAGACTTTCGGCCATTCGGACAAGGCCGGCTACTTCAACGCCATGCCCCACGACAAGGGTGAGCAGGTCCGGAACCGGATCATCGGGGTCCTTGACCGGTGCGGCATTCAGTTTGAAAAGGCCCATCACGAGGTCACCCCCTCCCAGCACGAGATCAATCTCGAGCCCATGGCCCCTTTGAAGGCCGCCGACCGAACCCTGTTGTTCAACTATGTCACCCAGAAGGTGGCCGTGGAATCCGGCTACCACGCCACCTTCATGCCCAAGCCCTTTGACGATTACAACCGCAACGCCTTTCACCTTCACCTCTCCATGCAAGATGATAAGGGCGAAAACCGGTTTTATGATCCGACGGCGGAGAGCCGCCTGAGCCGGACCGCGCTCCAGTTCATCGCCGGGCTCATCCGATACGCCCGGGAGACCTCCATCATCATGGCCTCCAACTTCAACTCTTACAAGGCCTACGTGGCCGACCGGGAGGCCCCCATGCTCCGGGGATGGGGATTCCGGAACCGCAGCTCGATGGTCCGGGTCCCTTTTACCAACGACCCCAAAAGCACCCGGATCGAGCTGCGGAACCCTGATCCGGCGGGGAATGTCTTTCTCCAGATGGCGGTCTTTATCGCCATGGGGCTTCAGGGAATCCGGGAGGGGATCGAGTGCGCCGCGCCGGACATCGGGAGCACCTATCACCTGCCCGGGGAAAATGATAAAGGCGGCCAGAACGGCCGGGTCTGGGACACCCGGTATCTCCCCAAAAGTCTCTTCGAGGCCCTGGTGGAGGCGGAAAACAGCGAGTTTTTGAAAACGGTGCTCGGGGAGCGCCTCTACGGCAACTATATGAAGCTGAAGATGGACGACTGGGAAGACCATCGGGTCCACATCACTCCCCGGGAGCACCAGAAATATCTGAGCATCTGATCCCGCCGCGACGGGATCCAAAAGGAGGCAATAGCGGATAATGGAACAATGGCGGGAACAGATTCAAAACCGGGTGGACACCCTTGACAAGCTCAAACAATTTATCCGGGTCTCCCCGGACGAGGCCGAAGCCATCGAGACCCTGAAGACCCAGTGGGGCACCACGCCCTACTTTGCATCCCTCATGGACCCGGATGACCCGGCGTGCCCCATCCGCCGGCAGGTGATCCCCTCCCGCCAGGAGCTGACCAATCGGTTCGGCATCCCCGACTACCTGGTCTGGAAGGAAAACCGGGCCGTGGGCGAAAAGCGGCCGGACTGCATCGCCCGGCAGTATGTGGACCGGATCGCCTTTACCGTGACCGATGTCTGCGCCTCTTACTGCCGCCACTGTTTTCGCAAGGAGCTGGTGGTGGACCGGGGCCTCAAGCTCCGCTTCGATGTGGACGAAGGGATCGCCTGGATCGCCGACCATCCGGAGATCCGGGACGTTCTGATCACCGGCGGCGACCCCTTTATCCTCTCCGACGAGCGGATCGATTATCTCATCACCCGGCTCCGGGAGATCGACCACCTGGAGATGATCCGTTTCGGGACCCGGACGCCCATTGTTTTGCCCCACCGGATCAACGACGGGCTCAAGGCGGTCCTGTCCGGCTTCCATCGGGTTCCCATCTGGGTCAACACCCAGTGCAACCACCCCAAGGAGATCACCGACCGGACGGCCCGGGCCGTTTATGACCTCCTTGCCTGTGGGGTCAACGTGGGCAATCAGGCGGTTTTGCTCCGGGGCATCAACGACGACCCGGAGACCTTCCGGGCCCTTCACCAGAAGCTCCTGACGGTAAGGATTCGGCCCTACTACGTCTTCTACTGCGAGCCGGCCCCGGGTATCGACCATTTCCGGACCCCGGTGGAAAAGGGGGCTGAGCTGATCCGCGACGCCATCCGGGGGCATACCACCGGCCTGGCCCAGCCCATGTACGTCATCGCCACCAACGTCGGCAAGATCCCGCTGATGCCCGACTATTATATCGTGGATAAGGACGAGACCCAATACACCCTGAAAAGCTACCGGGGGGAGCTGACCACGATGCCGGTCATTCCCGAGTAGGAGCAGATCGGTATGTCCGCCGGAGCCGATGCATCCGTTCCGGCCCCGGAATCGGCCCGCCCCCATTTCCCGAACCCATGACGGCAAAGGAGGACGACCATGCGAAAATCACTGACGCTTTTCTGGATTGTGGCCCTGGCGGCCGCTTTCACGGCCCCGGCGAGTGCCGAGGAACTGATCGTGGGCTGCGATACCAACTTCATGCCCTTCGAGTTCAAGCAGGACGGCAAGTACGTGGGGTTTGACATCGACCTCTGGGCGGCCATCGCCAAAGACATGGGCCTCGAATACAAGCTCCAGCCCATGGATTTTAACGGCCTGATTCCGGCGCTTCAGACCGGGAACATCGACGCGGCCATCGCCGGCATGACCATCAAATCCAAGCGCGAGGAGGTGGTTGACTTCGCCTATCCTTACTATGACGCCGGCCTTCTGCTCATGGTCCGCTCGGATGAAACGGGGATCACCGGCGTGGATGATCTCGGCGACCGGGTCGTGGCCACCAAGCTCGGGACCACCTCCGCCGACTACGTCAAGTCAGTCGATACCAAGGATGTCAAGCTCTTCCCGAACATTGACGGGGCCTACATGGAGCTGCGGACCGGCGGGGCGGACGCGGTCCTGTTCGACTCCCCGGCGATCCTCTATTACATCAAGACCGCCGGCAAGGATGCCGTCAAGACCGTGGGGCCGCTCTATCAGGGACAGTCCTACGGGATCGCCTTTCCCCAGGGCAGCGAGCTCCGGGAGCCGGTGACCATCTCCATTTTAAAGCTGATGGAAAACGGGACCTATGCCGAGCTGTATAAGAAGTGGTTCGGCACGGAGCCCAAATAGCGACATACACGACCGGGGGTCCGCCGGACCCCCGGCCGGGCGGCCCCCGGCGGGGGGTGGCACGGCACCGTCGAAGGGGTAGCCCATGGCCCAATTTGAATTCGATTACAGTGTGATCTGGGAGTCGATCCCGGTCCTTTTGAGCGGGGCGAAGCTGACCATCGTCATCACCTTTTTCGGGCTGATCATCGGGTTCGCTCTGGGCGCGGTGGCCGGGATGGGCAAGACGACCCGGGGGTTTTTCATCCGGAAGTTGTCCGGGGCTTACGTCGAAAGCATCCGGGGGACGCCTCTGATGGTCCAGGTGATGTTTCTCTACTTCGGCCTGCCCCTGGCTCTCGGGATGCGGGTTCCCCCCTTGTGGGCCGGGATCTCGGCCATCGCCGTCAACTCCGGGGCCTACATTGCCGAGATCGTCCGGGGCTCCATCCAGTCGGTCCATCGAGGCCAGATGGAGGCCGCCTGCTCGTTGGGGATGACCCGGCTCCAGTCCCTCCGCTACATCATCTGGCCCCAGGCCTTCAAGCGGATGATTCCGCCGCTGGGCAACCAGTTTATTATCAGCCTCAAGGACACATCCCTGCTGGTGGTCATCGGCGTGGGCGAGCTGACCCGGCAGGGTCAGGAGATCATCGCGGTCAACTTCCGGGCGTTCGAGGTCTGGCTCACCGTGGCGATCATGTATCTGGCCATGACCATGTTCATCGCCCGGATGCTCCACATAGTGGAACGCCGACTCGACCTTCGGGGATGAGCGGCATCGGGGGGGAGCGGTTGACATCGGGGGAGCCAATCCCCTAAGATCAAGGAGTAAGTGGCGGAGAAGGGGGCATCCATTTAAAATCGACCGGAAATTGGCTCCAGAAGAAAGCAAACAATATGAGCGAAAATCAATATGACGAAATGAATGACGAGCTTCGCCCGGAGTATGACCTATCGAAATTGACGGGCGGGGTCCGGGGAAAATATGTCCGAAAATATCGCGGCGGAACGAATTTGATTGTATTGGCCCCTGATGTGGCGGAATTTTTTAAAGACGACGATTCGGTAAACGAAGCGCTGAGGGCCTTGATCAAGATCGCCGAGACCAAGGTCAAAGCCTTTCCATCCTCATGGAAAGAGTGCCGTTGATCAGTCCGTGGCGATTTAAGCTCGGTATCAGCTTGACGGCTTTGTGAAACAGGGCGATATGGACCGAAAAATGACCACATATCATTTTGAATCGGTTATTGATGAACGCGGTGTCATCGTTTGCGGGAGCGGGCGGTGAGCGGGGCCGACCCGAGCCGGAATCCGCCGGCGGCATCCATTGAGCCGGACTCGGAGGAGGTCGCGCCGGTGAGGATCAAGGGCGTCAGCGATGGCCTGTGTGTCACGCTGGACCCGGACCAACCGTTCGATTTCCTTCAAGCGGAGCTGCTCCGGCTGTTTACCCCCTTAAAGCACTTGGCCGTCAACGCCCGGGTGGTCTTCGATTTGGGGGTGGCCGAGGGCCATGAGGACCTTGTGGAGCGGTTGGGCGAGCTGCTCAAAACCGAGCTTGGGGTGGCGGCGGTGAGTCGGATTCCCAAAAAGCGGGCCGAACGGACCGAGGGGACCCGCCGTCGTGATCTGGAGGGGGCCTGGCACCATCATCGTTCAGACGTGTTGATGCTCACCGGCCGGGTCCGGTCAGGCCAGAAGGTGACCGCTCGCCGGCACCTGGTGATCCTCGGCGACGTCAACCCCGGGGGCGAGGTGGTGGCCGGAGGCGATATCCTGGTGATGGGGGCTCTGGGCGGCACCGCGGCGGCCGGCCAGCCCGATCGGCGGGAATCGATCATTCTGGCCCTGGACTTCCGACCCACCCAGATACAGATTGGACCGGTGGTGGCGGCGGGGCTGCCCGCCTCCCCCCGGAAGTTCCCGGAATACGCTTATGTGGAGGGCGGCATCATCGTGGTGGAGGATTACCTGGAAGCCAACCCCTTCGGCCGGATGCCGTGGCCGGAGGTGCGATGAGCGCCCATCCATCAACCAAATTCAGATAGAGGTGCATATTGGACGGAAGGATCATCGTCATCACGTCGGGGAAGGGGGGGGTTGGCAAGACCACGGCCACCGCGTCCCTGGGCGCGGCGCTCGCCATGCAGGACCGGCGGGTCGTCGTCGTGGACATGGATATCGGGCTGCGGAACCTCGATGTCGTTATGGGGCTGGAGAACCGGATCGTCTTCAACATCGTCGATGTGGTCAAGGGGAAATGCCGGATTCAGCAGGCCGCCATCAAGGACCGCCGGATCAAGAACCTGTTCCTCATCCCCGCCTCCCAGAGCGATAACAAAAACGTCCTGATCCCCGAGGATATGATCCGGTTCGGAGGGAAGCTCAAAGAGGAGTTCGACTATGTCCTCATTGACTGTCCGGCCGGCATCGAGCGGGGATTCGAAAACTCCGTGGCCGCCGCCGACGAGGCTATTGTCATCTGCACCCCTGAAGTGGCATCGGTCCGGGATGCCGACCGGGTCATCGGCCTGCTCTATTCCCGGTCAATCACGCCGAAGCTCCTGGTCAACCGGATCGTGGCCCAGATGGTGGAGCGGGGCGATATGCTCTCCCACGAGGACATCGTCGATGTCCTGTCGGTGGACCTGCTGGGGCTGGTCCCCATGGACGACCAGGTGGTGATCTCCACCAACACGGGCTCGCCGCTGGTGACACTCAAGGATTCCCAGGCCGGAGAAGCTTTCCGACGGATCGCCCGACGGATCGAGGGAGAGGAGATCTCCATCGAGATCCCCCGGACCCAGGGCCGCTTCTGGAAAAAGATCAGCACGAAATTCGGTCTCGGGAGATAAGGAGGCCTCCGAATGTTTAATGCCTTTGTCCGCAAGCTGATGGGAAAAACCGACAGCCGGGATGTGGCCAAAAAGCGGCTCAAGTTTGCCCTGATCTACGACAAGCTGGAGGTCTCCGACGAAACCCTTGAAAATCTCCACCGGGACATCGTGGAGGTCATCTCCCGCTACTTCGAGATCGACCACGAGGCCTTCAAGCTCGACATTCACCGGAGCGACGATCTCTCCGCGCTGGTGGTGAACACCCCCATTATTTCGGCCAAGCATCGATAGCCGGCCGTTCTTTTCCTTCCCCCGCCGGAGTCTGGAGCCGCCCGGCTTCCGGCGCGCCAACGTCAGACCTCCGAGGTTTCCAAAAACTTTGGAAACCCCGGAGGTCTTTGGCCATCCGGCGGCCTGAGCCGTTCCCTCGTGGGAGGACCCCATTCGGATACTCGGTTATTTTATTATCGCCATCGGCGGGCTCAAGCTCCTGACCCTCGTCGGGGCGCGGATTGACCCGTGGAGCCACACTCCGGACCCGCTGCTCTTCAGCGGAGCCCTGGTCCTTCTCGGGGTCCTGCTGCTCCGGAATGCCCCCGAAAACCGATTGGTCCGGCCGGAACAATTGCCGGTGGCGGAGCGCCGGGCCGAGGTCCGCCGGGTGATGACCCTCTGCACCGGCAACTTATGCCGGAGCCCCATGGCCGAGGGGATGCTCCGGGAGCGGCTCCGGGCCGCCGGAAGGCCGGACATCACGGTGACCTCCGCCGGGATCATCCCCTGGGAAGGCCGTCCCCCCAGCGAGCAGGCGGTGTCGGTCTGCCGGGCGGTCGGCGTCAATATCGCCGACCACCGGTCATCCCCCATCAGCCGGCCCCTCGCCGAGGAGGCCGACCTGATTCTGGTCATGGAAAAGCGACACTATCGGTTCATCGCCCGCCGCTTTCCCGATGCCCGCTGGAAGGTCGTCATGCTGGGGGCCTTTGACCCCGAGGCGCCGGGGAGCGAGATCCCCGACCCGATCGGCGAGCCCCTCGAAACCTACCTGGACGTCCGGGACCGAATCATGAGGTGCGTGAACGGGGTGGTGGACTGGCTTGGCGATTACCGGGCCGGGCCGGACGCGGGAGGCCCCGAGCCCCGGGAATAGACGTCGTCATCGAGCCCCCCGACGGTGCCCCGTTCTAAATCGTGGGTTCCGGCGGCGGCGATCATGGCGGCGTTGTCCCCGCAGAGGGACAGCGGGGGGAGATGGAGCGCGAAACCCGCCTCATCGGCCGCCGCCCCCACCCGTTCCCGGAGCCGGGCGTTGGCCGCCACCCCGCCCACCAGGGTGATCCGCCGGCATCCGGTGGACCGGGCGGCCCCGATGACCTTGTCGCAAAGGACATCCACCACCGCCTCCTGAAATCCGGCGGCGATGTCCGCCTGGGCGGCCTCGTCCGGCGGCTCGGGTCGGGATGCCACGTGACGCCGGACCGCGGTTTTAACCCCGCTGAAGCTGAAGTCGAACCGGTCCCGGTCGAGATAGCTCCGGGGAAACCGGATTCGGTCGGGGTCCCCCCGACCGGCCAGCTCGCTGATGACCCGCCCGCCGGGATACCCCAGCCCCAGGAGCTTGGACACCTTGTCGAATGCCTCGCCGGCGGCGTCGTCCCGGGTCTGACCCAAGGGCGTGGCCTCGCCCGGCCCCGTGACGTGGTAGAGGCTGGTGTGACCCCCCGATGCCAGCAGGGCCACAAAGGGGTAGTCAGGGGGATCGTCGGCCAGCCGGGCCGATTCGATGTGACCGGCCAGGTGGTTGACCCCCACCCACGGCAGCCCCCGGGCATGGGCATAAGCCTTGGCAAAGGAAAATCCCACCAGGAGAGCCCCCACCAGCCCCGGCCCCTGAGTGACGGCCACCCCGTCGATCCGGTCCGGCCCGATCCCCGCCGCCTCGAGGGCCCGCCGGACGCTGGGCACGATGGCGGTCAGATGGCTCCGGGCCGCCAGCTCCGGAACCACGCCGCCGTAAGGGTGATGGACCGCTTCCTGGGAATGGACGATGGAGGCGAGGACCCGGTTTCCGTCGGCCACCACCGCCGCCGCGGTCTCATCGCAGGATGTTTCGATTCCAAGCACAATCATTCGGCTTCTCCTTAGCGTGAAAATCCATGACGCCTGTGGTGTAATCGAAAAACCCGGAACCAC
>CAYNGG010000174.1:0-5550 GCA_964396575.1 uncultured Desulfobacteraceae bacterium
GCGGGGCGACGCCCCAGGCGGCGGCGAATTTCTCGCGGACCGCCGGGTCGGTGACCGGTTGATAGCCGGTGAGGACGTTGGGGAGTCCGCCCATGTCGCAGGCTCCCTGGACGTTGTTCTGTCCCCGGAGCGGGTTGACCCCGCCGCCTTCGACCCCGACGTTCCCGCAAAGCATGGCCAGGTTGCAGCAGGATTTGACGTTGTCCACGCCGGTGGTGTGCTGAGTGATCCCCATGGCGTAGAGGAGACTGGCCGGGGAATGAGTGGCATAGAGCTCGGCCATCCGGGTGATGTCGGCGGCCGGGACCCCGGTGATGGCTTCGGCCCGGTCCGGCGGATAGTCGGCCACGGCCGCCTGAAGGGCCTCGAAGTCCTCGGTCCGGCAGTCGATATAGGCCCCATCGTGCCAGTTGTTCTCGAGGATGGCGTGCATCATCCCGTTGAGGAGGGCCACGTCAGTGCCGAGGCGGTGGTTTACGGCGATGTCGGCAAAGCGCGAAAGCTGGATGAATCGGGGGTCAGCCACGATCAGCTTCGCCCCCCGCTCCCGAGCCCGATAGATCCGCCGGGCGATGAGCGGGTGGCAGGCGGTGGTGTTGGTCCCGATGATGAAGATACAGCCCGAGGATTCCAGCTCGGCAATGGAGTTGGTCATGGCCCCGCTTCCGAATGCGGCGGCCAGACCGGCCACCGTGGAAGCATGTCAGAGGCGGGCGCAGTGGTCGACGTTGTTGGTGCCGATCACGGCCCGAGCGAATTTCTGGGCCAGGTAGTTCTCTTCGTTGGTCATTTTGGCCGAGACCAGGACCCCGACGGCGTCCGGGCCGTGGGTCTCGATGATCTCCCGAAACCGGTCGGCCGCGATCCGGATCGCCTCATCCCAACTGGTCTTGATGAACCGGCCAAAGGTCTTGACCAGCGGCCCCTTGAGCCGGAGAAAGCTGTTGACGTGCTCGTGGAGCTGCCAGCCCTTGATGCAGAGCCGGCCCTCGTTGACCGGATGGGTCTTCATGGGCAGAGTGCCCACGATCTCGCCGTCAATAACCTCGTAAAGCACCCCGCAGCCCGTGCCGCAGTATGAGCAGATCGAGGGAACAAATCGACATTCCATGGTGAAGCTCCTTTTCTGATTTTAGATTTGTGATTTTGAAAATCTAAAATCCTCAATCTAAAATCTAAGATCCGATGATGCTGAACGGGGACTCTTCCGGTGAGGTGCCTGGCCGGTAATCGAACCGGTCCGCGACGATCTCGTTGACCTTCCGGTAGAGCAGCCGGAGAGGGATGTCAGCCGGGCAGGCGGCCTCGCAGAGCCCGCAGTCGATGCACCGCCCGGCCATGTGAACGGCCCGGACCAGGTGGAAAATCGGGATCTCCGGCGGCAGGAACCCGGTGCCCACCAGATCCTCGTGGGCCAGACTGCACTCCCGGCAGAAGCAGACCGGACAGATGTTCCGGCACCCGTAACACTTGATGCACTTCTGAAACTCGTACATCCACCGCGACAGTCGATCAGCCGGGCCTAAAGCTTCCAGGTCGCCTGGGGCGGCCGAGTTGTCCACCCCCTCGGCCCGCTTGACCGGACCGGAGGGCTCGGGGTCCAGGTAGGAGCAGTCCGCGTGCTCCCGGAGGTCCGAAGGGCAGCAATTGACGTTGATCGTCCGGACCCGGTCCGGGTCGAGCTGGTTCCAGACGGTGAGGACGTTGACGGCCCGCTGAGTACAATCCCGGGCCATCAGGCCAATCCGGGCCTCGGGGTGCCGGGCGTGGATATGAGTGGCGATCTTTTCCAGCGAGTACCGGGCCCCGCCGACCACCAGGTCATCGATCTCATCGATCCGATCCGGGGTGAAACAGTGGGGCAGCGAGTGACCCGCGACCCGACGGTAACCCACAAAAAGGTCGATCTCCCCGTCGATGAGCCACTGTTTAACAGTTTCCTTCATAAGGGACTCCCGCATCCATTGTTGAATTTAGATTGGTGATTTTAAATTGATGATCCGCGGCAAAATCATCAATCAGCGGATTGGGGCCGAGCTGCTCGATGGTCCGGGTGAAGTCGGTGACCACCTGAACGAATTTCCGGGCTTCGGCCGATGAGATCCATTCCAGGTGAAGACGCCCCTCCAGCCCCATGAAAGCCAACAGGTCCTGGAGAAAGGTGATTCGCTTGAGGGTCATGTGATTACCGTACAGGTAATGGCAGTCGCCGATGTGTCACCCCCCCACCAGGACGCCGTCGGCGCCGTCCTGAAAGGCTCTCAGGACATGGTGAGGGGAGACGGTCGCCGAGCACATCACCCGGATGGCGCGGACGTTGGGGGGATACTGGAGCCGGCTGACGCCGGCCAGGTCCGCCGCGCCGTAAGCGCACCAGTTGCAGATAAAGGCCACGATTTTCGGGACAAAGGGCTCCGGTTTCACGATATCTCCTTCCCGGCGGGGGCTACGCTCCCACCGCTTGTTTGATTTGGGCGTAAAGCTGCCGGTGGCTGAACCCGAGCAGCACCGGAGCCTCGGACGGGCAGGTTGCCGCGCAGGCCCCGCACCCCTTGCACAAGGCCGGATTGACCTCAGCCACGCCGTGCTCCGGGTTGTAAGAGATGGCCGAATAGGGACAGACCCCGATGCAGCCGAGGCACCCGATACAGTGCTCAGGGTCGATCCGGGCCACCATTCCGCCCACCCGAATCCGGTCCCGAGCCAGCACGGTCACGGCCTTGGCGGCCGCCGCCCTGGCCTGGGCGATGCTTTCGTCGATGGGCTTGGGGTAGTGAGCCATCCCGCAGAGAAAGACCCCATCCGTGGACAGCTCCACCGGCCGGAGCTTCTGGTGGGCTTCCTGGAGCCAGCCGTCACTGTCCAGAGCGGCCTTGAAGTGCCGGGCCAGGTCCCCGTTCTCCCGGGACTCGATGGCCGCGGCCAGGCAGAGAAGGTCCGCGTCCACCCGGAGCGCCCGACCCAGGAGCCGGTCCGTAAAGGTCACCGCCACCCGGGAACCGGCCGCATCGACCCGAGGCGGGTCTTCCGGGTCATACCGGAAAAAGAGAACCCCCCGGGCCCGGGCTTCCTGATAGAGCCGCTCCCGCTTGCCATAGGTCCGGATGTCCCGGTAGAGAATATAGACATTGGTCTCCGGAGACCGGTCCTTGATGGCCAGGGCCGACTGGACCGAGTGGGTGCAGCAGACCTTCGAGCAATAAGGCCGCTCTTCGTTTCGAGACCCGACGCACTGGATGAAAACCACGTCGGTCGCGCCCCGGACCCTGGGATCGTCGGCGCGGAGAAGCCCGTCAAGCTCGAGCCCGGTGACCACCGCGTCGTGATCGCCGTAGAGGTATTCCGTCGGCCGGCTTTCCCTGGCCCCGGTGGCCAGAACCGCCACGCCGTGGCTCACGGTCCGATCTCCATCGGGTGACGCCAGGGTAGTGACGAAATTCCCCACGAAGCCATCGACATGGGCCACCGTGGCTCCCTTGTGGACCGTGATCCGGGGATGGGCTTCCGCGTCCGCGATGAGCCCTTCCAGAAACGGCGCCACCGGCTCGCCCTGCCAGGCGGCCTCGAGGTGTCGAGCATTTCCCCCCAGCCGGTCCGATTGCTCCACCAGATCCACGGGATAGCCTTGGCGGGCCAGGGCCAGAGCTGCGGTGAGGCCCGCCACCCCGCCGCCCGCCACCAGGGCGGAACGGCTCAGGGGAAGCTCGGTCTCCTGAAGGGGCGAAGCCAGATAAGCCTTGGCCACGGCCATCCGGACCAGATCGACCGCCTTGACGGTGGCCGCGTCCGGGTCTTTGGCGTGGACCCAGGCATCGTGGTTCCGGATATTAGCCATCTCGATGAGATATTTGTTCAAGCCGGCGGCGACCAGAGTCTCCTGGAAAAGGGCCTCGTGGGTCCGGGGCGTGCAGGCGGCCACCACCACCCGGTTGATCCCCTTTTCCCGGATCACCTCGGCCATCCGGTCCTGGGTGTCCTGCGAGCAGGTGAAGAGGTTTTCCTCGACGTGGACGACCCCGGAAAGGGTCCGGGCCGCCTCAGCCACCTCCGGAACCCGGACGACCCCGCCGATATTGATCCCGCAGTTGCAGACAAAAACTCCGATCCTCGGGGGCTGCCGGCCCACGTCCCGCTCAGCCGGCGGCGCCGACGTCCGGGTCAGCCGGTGTCGGGCCGAAGCCAGGTTCTCGGTGGCGGCGCAGGCCGCCGCGCTGGCCTCCATCACCGACTGGGGGATGTCCTTGGGACCGGTGAAGACTCCGCAGGCATAGATCCCCGGCACCGAGGTGGAGACCGGGTGGAAGCTGTCCGACGAGATAAAGCGGCCCGGGTCCAGGTCAACCCCGAGGGTCCGGGCCAGCTCGGCGCTCTCCGGCCGGATCACCATCCCGGTGGATAGAACCACCATGTCGAACGGCTCGGTTTCCGGCTCGCCCCTATCATCAACGTATCGAAGCCGGAGACCGCCGGTCACCGGGTCGGTCTCGACGGTGTGAATTCGCGAGGGGATGAACCGGACCCCGCTCTCGAGGGCGGCCTCGACGTACCGGTCGAAATCCTTGCCCTGGGTCCGGAGGTCCATGTAGAAAATCGCGCATTCCAGGGGCTCCGAGGAGTGGTCCCTGGCCATGACCGCCTGTTTCACCGCGTACATGCAGCAGACCGACGCGCAGTAACCGTTGTCGCACCGGTTGATGTCCCGGGAGCCCACGCACTGGAGCCAGGCCACCTTCCGGGGAGCCCGGCCCGCCGGCTTCTTCCCCCGCATGGTCGATGGCCGAAACAGATGCCCGGCATAGGGGCCGGTGGCCGACAGAATCCGCTCCATCTCCAGGGAGGTCACCACGTCCGGATGGCGCCCATAGGACAGACTGTCCAGCCCGGAGGGGTCGAACGCGGCAAAGCCGGGAGCCAGGATCACCGAGCCCACGGAGACTTCGCGGGTCGTTTCCCTGTCATCGAAATTGATGGCCCCGGACGGGCAATACTTCGCACAGGCTCCGCACTTGCCCTTCTGAAGATAGATGCAGGCGTCAGGGTCAATGGCGTACTTGAGCGGCACCGCCTGGGAGTAAGGCACGTAGATCGCCTTGCGGGGCGCCAATCCCTCGTCGTAAGCGTCCGGCACCTTCTTCGGGCATTTCTCCGCGCACAGACCGCAGGCGATGCACTTTTCAGGGTCCACATACCGGGGGTGCTGAACCACCGAAACGCTGAACGCCCCGGCGCTCCCGGTAACGCCGGTCACCTCGGTGAGGGTGAGGAGCTCGATGTTCTCGTGCCGGCCGACCTCGACCAGCTTGGGAGAGATGATTCACATCGAGCAGTCGTTGGTGGGAAAGGTCTTGTCGAGCTGGGCCATGGCCCCGCCGATGGCCGGGGTCTTTTCCACCAGGTAAACGTAAAATCCCGAATTGGCGGCATCCAGGGCCGCCTGCATCCCGGCGATCCCGCCGCCGACCACCATGACGGCCCCCTGGACCGACCGGCTATCTACTTGTAATTCCATATCAAATCCCCTTGGTCAGGGTTATCCGCGATCATCAATCC
>CAYNGG010000174.1:5650-8309 GCA_964396575.1 uncultured Desulfobacteraceae bacterium
TTATCCGTGAACGGCTTGGCCAGGTAGTCGGTCGCCCCGAGCTTCATGGTTTGAAGCGCGCTGGGGATCGTGGCATACCCGGTCATGACGATGATTCGGGGCGGGCGCGCCCGTCCCCGGACCCGTTCCAGAACGCTGGTGCCATCGATATCCGGGAGCTTGAGGTCCAGCAGGACAAGGTCGAAGTCGCCCCCTTTAATGGCCCGCCACCCGGCCTCGCCCGTCAGGCACCAGTCCACGGAGTGACCGGCCTCACCCAGGACCAGCTCGCAAGCGTCGCAGATGACGCGCTCGTCGTCGATGACTAGAATTTTAAGCGGCTTCATGGCCCCTCCGCTTCAACTTCATCTTCGGTCAGAACCGGGAGCTCGATGGTGAAGGTCGTGCCCCGGCCCGGCTCGGAGACCACCTCAATGTCGCCCCCGTGGTTCTGAATGATCCCGCAACTGATGGACAACCCCAGGCCCGTCCCCTTGGTCTTTGTGGAAAAGAACGGCTCGAAGATCCGCTTGATGTCCGATTCGTTGATGCCACAGCCGTTATCGATGACCCGGATCTGAATGCCGGTCCGGTCCGGGCTCATCCCGGTCCGGACCGTCACCTGCCCGTTGTGGTCCGAGACCGCCTGGAGCGCGTTTAAGAGCAGGTTGATGAAGACCTGTTCCATCTGATTCTGATCCAGCATCGACTTTTCCAGGTCCTCGGCCAGATCCAGCTCCAGGGTAACATGCCTCAACCGAAACTCGTTTTCCACGATCCCCCGCGCCGAATTCAGGATGTCGTTGAGCGAAACCAGAACCCGCTGAGGCGGCTTGTCCCGGGCAAATTCCAACAGCCCCTGGATGATCGACTTGCACCGCTGGGTCTCCTTGATGATGATCTTGAGCCCCGTTTCCAGCGAGCTGCCGGGCGGGACTTTTTTGACCATGTTCGACCCGTAGAGCAGAATCCCGGCCAGGGGGTTGTTGATCTCATGGGCGATCCCCGACGCCATCCGGCCCAGGGAAGACATCTTCTCCATGTGAGCGGCCAGATGGACGAAATTGGCCCGCTGGCTCTCGATCACCGTGACCCGCTCGATGATACAGGCGCACTGCTCGGCCAGAGTGCTCATAAAATCGAGCTCATCGTCGGCAAACGTCCGCTCATGGTCAAGGTAGATCCGCAAGAGGCCCACCATCCGGTCCCGGGCCGCCAGAGGGACGTCGAGAATCATTCGGATGCCCTCGTCCCAGGCTTCGTGAGGATACTCGACCCGAGGGGCATTCCAGATGTCCTTGATAATTGTGACGCTGTGGAGCCCGGTGAGATCGGCGTGGACACTATCGGTGGTCACCGGACCTTTCGAGAGGTACTGCTCCCCCAGCCCGCACGCCGCCCGAACCTCGTAACGCTGGGTCTCCGGATTGTGGATTCGCAGTAGGGCGCCCTTGGCATCGAGGGCCCCGGAAGCCTTATGGACCACCACGTCCAGGACCTCACGCATACCGGCACTGGAATGGATCGACCGGAGCACGTCCCGGAAGACGTGGAAATAGCGTTCATAAGGCGTTTGCGCGCGCATGGCCGGCTCCCCGTCGGAGGGCCGGAGGCGCTCGGCCTCCGGCACGGCGGTCGTCGTTGTCTTCATCGGTCTCTACCAGGCCTCCCGCTCCAGGCGGCTGTAAACAAACATCAACTGCTTCTGGGTCAGCTCTCCAACGTTCCGGTTAATCCATTTCAGATCGCCGGAAGCAATGGCCGCCTTGGCCTCTGAGGAGAGATCGTAATTGGCCAGGGCTTCGGATGGATGCTCCATCAGGTCCTTCCAGAACGCCCGATCATCAGCGGTTCGATTGAGGACCTGGCACACCTCCCGGGTCTGAATGATCTTCTCCTCCGGCGTGGTCGCGGCCTTGACGGTGGCAACCCCCCGTTCCCGGCGCTGGTCCTGGAGAGCCTCGTCGATGGCGGACTTGATCTGCTCCTCGGTAAACGGCTTGGGAAGGAAATCATGAACCCCGAGCTTCATGGCCTCCACGGCCGTGGCGGTGGTCCCGTAGCCGGTGATGACGATCACTTCGGTCTCGGGGGTCTCGGCCCTGACCTGCTTGATGATCTCCATGCCGCTGACGTCCGGCAGGCGGAGATCAGCCACCAGAAGGTCGAACCGCTTCTCGTGAAAGGCATCCAGAGCCAGTCGGCCGGTATCGGCCAGGTCAACGCCAAACCCCTCTTCGCTCAGGATCATCTTCAGCCCCTGGGCCACACTGGCGTCATCTTCCATCACCAGGATCTGGGGGGGCACATCGTATTGGACGGCGGTATTCGCAGCGTGCATCATCATTGTTATTCTCCTTATTTAAAGGTTATCTCCATCCGTTCCCGGCACCGCTTCCGCCGGTGTCGGTCTTGATCATAAGTATAGCAAGGGATGTGCCATCCGCCGAGCCTACCGAATATTCGGAATTTTTTAGGGTTAAATCAAATAGTTAGCCATTGCCCGGCAACGGACGGTCCGCGGGGCGATCGGCAACGAGCGTATAACTGGATATATGGCAAAAAGGCGGGCGGATGACCATCCCGAAATGAAATGAACGGGTTAGGAGTGTATAAAAAACTATACGGAGGGTATGCCGGGGGATACGGTGCCCCGAGCCGGCATCTCGCCACGCCGGGG
>CAYNGG010000175.1:0-8300 GCA_964396575.1 uncultured Desulfobacteraceae bacterium
ATAACAATGATGAATGCGATGACATCCAAATTCGGCGAACAGGCGCCCCTCGAGCCGGTGCTCGAGGTCACCCACCTCAACATTTCCTATAAGACCCGGAAGCGTCTTCTTTCAGCCGTCCGTCAGGTCTCCTTTTCGGTCCGCCCCGGCATGACGCTGGGGATCGTGGGGGAGTCGGGCTGCGGCAAGAGCACGGTGGCTTTCGGGATCGTCAATTTCCTGGGTCAGAACGGCCGGATCACCGGCGGCTCGGTCCGGTTCGAGGGCCAGGAGCTCATCGGCCGGCGGGAGCGGGACTTAAACCGCCTCCGGGGCGACCGGATTGCCATGGTTTACCAGGACCCCATGGCGGCCCTCAACCCCACCGTCCGGATCGGGGACCAGCTCACCGAGGTCCTCACCGCTCACCGGGAGATCACCCACGAGGATGCCGTCAGGCGGTCGGTGGAGATGTTGAGCCGGGTTTACATGCCCGACCCCGAGGCGGTCATGAGCCGGTATCCCCACCAGCTCTCGGGGGGCCAGCAGCAGCGGGTGGTCATCGCCATGGCGATGCTCAACGAGCCGTCCCTGTTGATCATGGACGAGCCCACCACGGCCCTTGACGTTACCGTGGAAGCCGCCGTCCTCGATCTGGTGGAGGACCTCAAGCGGGATTTCAACACCGGCATCCTTTTCATCTCCCACAACCTCGGGGTGGTGGCCCGGGTGAGCGACGCTCTCTGCGTGATGTACGCCGGCGACGTTGTCGAGCGCGGGCCGGTGGCCGAGCTGTTTCAGTCCCCGGCCCACCCGTACACCCGGGGGCTCATGAGCTGCGTGCCGAAGCTGGGTTCGGACAAGCTTTCTTCCCAACTCTTTCCCATCCGGGGGCGGGTGCCGGCCCCGGCGGACCGGCCGGACGACGCCTGCGTTTTTGCCCCCCGGTGCAACTACGCGGCCGATGCCTGCCGGGAGACCCGCCCCGGTCTGACGGATATGGGTCCGGATCACGTCGCCCGGTGCTTTTTCGCCGACAAAGTCTCCCGGGACGCCATCCGGCGTCGCCCCGACCGGGCCGTGGAGATCACTTCGGGCGAGGGAAAGGCGGCGGAATCCACGCTGCTCCACCTGGAGAGGCTCAAGGTTTACTATGAGCAGGGGGCCAGCTCATTAGCTTCCCTGTTCGGGATGGGGGAGCCCCAGCTCGTCAAGGCGGTGGACGACATCTCCCTCAAGGTGGCCAAGGGCCGGACCCTGGGGATCGTGGGTGAGTCGGGGTGCGGGAAGTCAACCCTGGTCAAGGGGATCATCGGGCTGGAGCCGGTCAGTGGGGGGGACGTCTCCTTTTTGGAGATGGACATCAACCAGCCGGTCTCCCAACGTCGGCCCCGGGTGATCCAGGAGATGCAGATGGTTTTCCAGAACCCGGACGCTACCCTCAACCCGGCCTACACGGTGGGCCGGCAGATCGCCCGGCCCATCCGCCGGTTCAAGACGGTGCCCAGGGACGAGGTCCATGGCGAGGTGATCCGGCTCCTCCGGGCGGTCCGGCTGGGGGCTACCTATTACGACCGCTATCCCCGCCAGCTTTCCGGCGGCGAAAAGCAGCGGGTGGGGATCGCCCGGGCTTTGGCCAGCCGGCCGGACCTGGTGATCTGCGACGAGCCGGTCTCCGCTCTCGATGTCTCGGTCCAGGCGGCGGTCCTGAACCTCCTGCTGGAGATCCAGGCCCTCTTCGGGACCACCCTCATCTTCATCGCTCACGACCTGAGCGTCGTCCGGTTCTTTTCCGACGATGTGGCGGTGATGTATCTGGGCCAAATCGTGGAGATGGGCCCGGCCGAGACCATTTACGCGCCGCCGTATCATCCCTACACCGAGGCGCTCCTGTCGGCGGTTCCCATCCCGGACCCCGATGCCGAGCAGGCCCACATCCGCTTGGAAGGCAACGTCCCCAGCGCATTGAACCCGCCGTCAGGATGCCGGTTTCACACCCGATGCCCGCGCCGGGAGATGCTCCCCGACGGCGGGGCAATCTGCGAGCGGGAGATCCCTCCCTGGCAGGAGGTGAGCCCCGAGCATCGGATTCTCTGCCATATTCCGGTCGAACGCTTACGGGAGATGGAGTCTGTGGTCCATGCCTAGCCGGAGACTGCTCACCATCCACTATCCCTAACCCGAAAAACCACCAGGAGGCCCAACCATGCCTGAAATCGCCAGCCGCCTCTCCGGCTTTACCGAGTCGGTGATCCGGGAGATGACCCGGATTGCCAACGCCCACGACGCCGTCAACCTGGCTCAGGGGTTTCCCGACTGGGACCCGCCGGCGGCCCTAATCGAGGCTGCCCGGCGGGCCATCGACGAGGGCCATCACCAATACGCGGTGACCTGGGGCGCGCCCCGGTTCCGTGAGGCCCTCGCGGAAAAAGCCGGCCGGTTCATGGGCCGCGAGATCGACCCGGAGGCCCAGATCGTGGTCACCTGCGGGTCCACCGAGGCGATGATGACCGCCATGATGACGGCGGTCAACCCCGGCGACCGGGTGATCGTCTTCTCGCCCTTTTATGAGAATTACGGGGCTGACACGATCCTGACCGGGGCCCGGCCGATCTACGTGGCGCTCCGGCCGCCCGATTTCCAATTTGACCCGGACGAGCTGCAACGGGCCTTCGAAACGGGAGCCAAAGCCCTGGTCCTCTGCAACCCGGCCAACCCCACCGGGAAGGTTTTCAGCCCGGAGGAGCTGAATCTGATCGCCGAGCTGGCCCGGCGGTTCGACGCTTTTGTGATCACTGATGAGGTCTATGAGCACATCGTTTACCCGCCACACCGTCATACCTACATGGCGTCCCTGCCGGGGATGTTCGAGCGGACCCTGTCATGCAGCTCCCTGTCCAAGACTTACGCCATCACCGGCTGGCGTCTGGGCTATGTGATCGCCGACGGGCCGGTGATCGAAGGGGCCAAGAAGGTTCACGATTTTCTCACCGTCGGGGCGGCGGCTCCGCTCCAGGAGGCCGCCGTGACGGCGCTCCGCTTTCCCGACGGCTATTACGCGGACCTTGCCGCTCGCTACACCGAGCTCCGGGACCGGTTTCTGGGCCACCTCGACCGGGCCGGGCTGACCTACACGACGCCCCAGGGGGCCTATTATGTCCTGGTGGATATCTCTGATTTCGGGGCCAAAGACGACGTGGCGTTTTGCCGGTGGCTGGCTGAGGAGATCGGGGTGGCGGCGGTGCCGGGGTCGAGCTTTTTCAGCGAGCCGGTCCGCCACCTGATCCGGTTTCACTTCGCCAAACAGGAGGCGACCCTGGACGCGGCCGGGGAGCGGCTGCTCCGGCTTCGGGAGCGGGGATAGGGGCTATCTGACCTCGATCCGGACGGTCTCCGGGTCCAGGTCCCCGGCCGTTTCGGTCAATAAGGCGTCGAATCGCTCCCGGAGGGACTGGATGGAAACCATTGCGCCGCCGTCGGTCAGGGCGGCCCGGATTTTTTCGGCGGACAGGGGCACCCGCGCCAGATGCCGGGTTACGGTGCCGCAAATCCGGAGAAACTCCTCGCTGATAAAGATGGGGAGCTTGCCGCTCTCGATCAAATCGTCGAGGGGGGCCTGCTCCGTATTCGGGAGGGCTTTTCGCTTGCCGGCCGCGGTCGGCTCCTGAAGACAGCCGATCAGAATCCGGGACCAGGTGCCGAGCATAATCTCGAGCCGGTCGCCCAGCTCGTCCAAGACTTCGGCCGCCGGGCGGTGAGGGCGGGTCGGGTCGGCCTTGAAGCCGCAATAGGGGCAGACGGCCGAGTGGCGCATGGCGTCGGGGGTAAGGGATTCGCAGGGCACGAGCCGATCGGCGGTGGCGATGAAGTCGTCCAGCTCCCCGGACGGCATCACCGGCAGCTCGGCGAGCCGGCGGAGACGCTTGAACCGGTTTCCGGAAAGGATTGCGGCCTTGCGTTCCGCCTGGACCGAGTCGAGCCGGGCCTCTTGATGGGCCGCGATATAGCGGTTGACATACTCTTCCCGGAGGCCGTCCATCCGCCGGCGGGCTCCGCCCATGAACCCGGCGTCCGCCCGCGAGGCCGGGTCCCGCATCCCTTCACGGACCTCGTCCCGCAGCATTTCCATCCGATAGATCCAGTCATCGCCCTCGGGGGTGGCGGCATAAGCCGCCGCCAGGTAAGCCGCGAGGCCGCTCAGGTCGTCGGCCAGCCGGCCCAGCTCGATAAGCCCCCGGAGCGCTTCCAGACCCTCACGGCAGGCTCGCATCTCCCGGGCGTCAATCCGAAAGCCCTTGAAATCGTCCGAAGTGGTGAGGGATGTCAGCGGCTCCACAAACCGGGAGACGGCGTCGATCTGGGCCTCGGTTTGGGACCGGGTCTCCGGTTCGAGGAGGGATTCACCCCAGAAGGGCAGGCCGCCGCCAAGGTAGCGCCGGCCCATCCGGACCTCGCCGATAATCGCCTCGGCCCGTTCCCGAAGCCGTTCCACCGGCTCGACCTTGCCCTGGGCGATGAGCTGGGCCATTCCCGGCGACACCCCCAGGAGTAGAAAAACCTCCCGGATGGCCGGGATGTTCCATCCCGTAAACCGCTCGATGTGGTTAAAGGCCAAAAGCTCCCGAAAAGGACGGGCGGCCAGGTCCAGGAGATGGGTGGCGTCGAGCCGGCGGTTTGGAAGGACGAGGATGATATCGCCCGAGTAGATGAGGGCCGACAGGATCACCAGGACCCATTCAGGCTCCAGGCGCATCGATTCCGGCGCCATGAGCTCCCCCGCGTCGGTACGCTCCAGAATGTCTCCTCGCCTGAGCATCCCGTCGCCGCTCTCATCGGCTTCGTCGAGCCGCTGGCGGACGGCCTGGGCGTAGCGGGAGTGGAACGGGTCCAGCTCGTCGTCAGTGATCAGCTCCAGGGCGCTGAGCACGGCGGCGGCCTGGCGGGTCCGGGTATCGGCCGCAATCCAGCGAATCGCCTCCTGAGCAGCCCGCTCCCGGTCGGCGCTGGTGATCAGGATCGGAAAGTAGGGATAGGCCGGAGCCT
Source organism: uncultured Desulfobacteraceae bacterium (assembly GCA_964396575.1). Classification (GTDB taxonomy): domain Bacteria; phylum Desulfobacterota; class Desulfobacteria; order Desulfobacterales; family JAABSP01; genus CAYNGG01. The sequence continues at coordinate 5,023 of CAYNGG010000175.1, forward strand.
GAGCGGTGAAGTGGGACGCCAGGCAGATGGCGGCGATGGTGTCGATCATCTCCTTGAAGGAGATCTGGTCATCCGGCGGGATTTTGGAAAGCTCGCGGATGTTCCGGCCCCCGGCCCACCGAAGGAGAGTCCGGGATCGGCCCCGGTAGGTCAGATCAAAGGCGACGCCGGTGTGAGCGTTGAGCCATTGGAGCATCTGGTCGAGGTATTCGTTGGCCCTGATCTCGTAAATCGACCGGGCCACGCCCCCGGCCGAGACGGCCAAATCCAGGGCCGCGGCATACCGGCTCAGGGCGGTGTCAAGCTCGGAATCATCCCGCTTGAGGGCAATGTAGAGGGTGTCCGGAGCCCGGTCGTCCCGGAACCGGGGCATCTCGCTGAAGGGCAGGAAAAACAGATAGAAGTCCCGGCGGGTCACGGCGTTGGGCAGGTCCCCGGGTCCCCCGAAAATGACGTATCCGGACCGGGTGACATTGTGCTCATGCCATTCCAGCTCATGGTGCCAGACCCGGAAATTGGCTACGTAAGTGTCGTAGGTGCATTCCATGGCCCGCTTGAGGGCCTCGTAATAGAACCGGTCTAGGGTGGCCGTGGAAATCTGATCCGCATGGGCTAAAATCCGCGCCTCGTAGTCCTCGGTGCCGCAGGTGTCGAAAATCAGCAGCATCTGGAGGTCCGACGGGAGGCGCTGATCCACTATCTTGCTGATGGCCGCCGACAGCGTCTGGAGCAAGGGAGCGGGGTCGTTGGCGGTGGCGACCACCTGGGGGAAGTCGGGGTGGACCGGGAACAGCTCGACGTAGCGGTCCATCTGGTCGGCGACGTCTTCGCAGAACAGTTGGTAGCGCTTCATGATCTGCCGGATTTTGTCCCGCTGCTCCTCGTCTGTCTTGGGGATCAGCCGTTTGCTCACCACGACCCGGAGATCATCGGTGGTCACGGGCAGGCATGTCCAGTCGGATTGGACGTCGGAAGACAGGGCATCACGCCAGAGCGTGACCGCCGCGATGATCAACGGTCTCCGGGCGAGCGGCCTTTGCGCGAGGGCCAACAGGGCGGCCAGGTCCTCGGCCACCGACTCCGGCGGCCGGGCATCGGGATATTCCCCCAGCTCATCGACGGCCACCAGAAGCCCCCGGTCGGGGAAGGCGTCGGCGTGGGCGGCCGTCATTTCCGCCCAGAGATCAGCTTCTCCGGTATCGTTCCGGGAGCTGAAATCCTCGAGACCGAGTTGTGAGAGCCGGCGGGAGACGGCATCAGCGGCGAGGTCGATGGCCGTCAAGGCCGAACGGCCCACTGATATCCGGACGACGTGATAGCGGCCCGCCAGACGGGCGAGGGCTTCGGCCGCCGGCGCGGGAGCGGGATCATCGACGTCGCCCGTTCCCTCCGCGACCGCGCACAAGGCGGACAGGGCATGGGATTTTCCGGTCCCGAGCCGCCCGCTGATCAGCCCGGGCCGGAGCTCTGGCGATAGTGGGTCGTCCGGGATCAGCCGGGACAGGCCCGATGCCAGGTCCGGACCGATGACCCACCGGCCGGTCAGGTCCCGATGCGGAACATCCGCGTTGGTGATGTCCACCGCGAAGTCAATGGGGTCAAAGTTGAACAGATCGCCGTATTTCATGCCTGGAACCCTCCGGTGTCTCCCCGCTGTTGGGCGGGGGCGCGCCAATGTTCGGTTTCAGGGTAGCGCCCCCCCGCCCGGCTGTCAACTCCTCTCAGGCCAGGGCGCCGGACCGGAAGGCATCGAGATACCGGGCGCAGAAGTCGTCCCGCCCGGCCAGGGTTTCGGCGGCGGCAACGGCGGCCATGGTCGCCCGGTCAGTGGGGTCCAGGATGGCGCCGTCCAGGCCCCGGCCCACCGCCATCACCAGAAAGGTCCGGTTCAGAAGGCCGCGGACCGGCAGCCCGTAGGAAATGTTGGACAGCCCGCAGAGGGTGTGGACTCCGGGAAAGCCGGCCATGATCCGTTCGACCGCCGACAGGAGAGCCGGGCCGCAGGCGGCGTCAGTGGCCACCGGCTGAACCAAAGGATCGACGTGGATTCGCTCCCGACGAATCCCGTTTTCCTCGAGGGTCGAGATGAGGCGGCCGGCGATGTCCACCCGGTCGTCGGCGGTTTTCGGCATCCCCTCGCCGCTCATGCAGAGAGCCACCACCTCGAGGTCCCGGCCTTTGATCACCGGCAGGAGCGCATCGAGCCGCTCCGGCTCCAGGGAGATGGAGTTGATCATGGCGACCCCCCGGTGGACCTCCAGGGCCGCCTCGATGGCGGCGGGGCTCGGGCTGTCGATGCAGCAGGGGCGATCCACGGCTCCTTGAACGGTCCGAACCAGCCACTTGAGGTAATCCGGCTCCCGGTCCCCGAAGAGGCCGGCGTTCACGTCGATGTAGTCGGCCCCGGCTTCGGCCTGCTCAGCCGCGACCCGGGCGATCGTCTCGGCGTCTTCGGCCTCGATGGCCGCTTTGATTGCTTTCCGGCTGGCGTTGATGAGCTCTCCGACAATCCGCATCCGTCCCCCCTTACAGCCCGGCCAGTTGCCGGACCAGAGTCACCGCTCCGGGCGCATCGTCGGCATACCCGTTGGCTCCGATCTTGTCGGCAAAGGCGGCGGTCACCGGGGCTCCGCCCACGATCACCTTTCGGGTCCCATCCCCCTTGATCGCCGTCACGGCCGCCTCCATGGCCGGCATGGTGGTGGTCAACAGAGCGGACAGGGCCACCACGTCGGCGGCGTGCTCGTCGGCCGATGCCCGGAAGCTGTCGGCCGGAACATCGACGCCCAGGTCCACCACCTGAAACCCGGCCCCCTCGAGCATCATCGAGACCAAATTCTTGCCGATGTCGTGAAGGTCCCCCTGGACCGTCCCGATGACCACCGTCCCCTTGGGCCGGGACTCGGTGGCCGACAGATGCGGCCGGAGCACCTCGAGGCCGGCCTTCATCACCTGGGCCGCCTTGAGCATCTCCGGGATGAACAAGTCGCCTTCGGAAAACCGCCTGCCCACCTCGTCCATGGGAGCGATGAGCCCGTCGTTCAGGATGGACTCGATGGGCGCCCCGCCGTCAATGGCCGCCCGGGTCGCCGACACGACCGCGCCATCGTCGAATTCCATAATTGCCCGGTAGATCGCCTCAATTGACATCTTCATCACCTCCAGCAGGTTGCGGAATGGGTTGGCGCACCACGCCTGGTGGCATGGCGACGCCATCCCCCATATCACCTCGACCGCCGACACTCAACCCCAAAATAGGTAATGGGTTATTAGATTAT
>CAYNGG010000176.1:0-3616 GCA_964396575.1 uncultured Desulfobacteraceae bacterium
TCCTCTTCAACGGCGGGGGCATGAAGGCCCAATCGGTCCGGAAACAGGTCCGGGAGGTGATCGCCACCTGGGGCGAGCCGGCCGACGGGGAGACCCTCCGGGAGATCGAGACCGAGGATTTCGACCTCACCGTGGCCCGGGGCGCCGCCTATTACGGCCTGGCCCGCCGGGGCCGGGGGGTCCGGATTCGGGGCGGCCTCAACCGGACCTACTACATCGGGGTCGCCGCGTCTCTCCCGGCCGTCCCCGGAATGCCGGTGCCCATCAAGGCCCTCTGCGTGGCCCCCTTCGGCACCGAAGAGGGAACCCGGATCACCATGGAGGACCAGGTGTTTGTCCTCATGGTGGGCGAGTCGGCGAAGTTCGACTTTTTGGGCTCCTCGGTCCGCCTGGATGACCCGGTGGGGACGGTGATCGACGAGTGGGAGGAGGAGATCGAGGAGATCACCACCATCGAGACCACCCTGGACGGCGAGCCCGGCAGCGCCATCCCGGTTTACCTGGAGATCCAGACCACCGAGATCGGCACCCTCGAGCTCTGGTGCGTCGCGCGGGACAACACCGAGCAGCGGTGGAAGCTCGAGTTCAACGTCCGGGAACAAGCAGCCCAGTAGCGGCCGGAAGGCTGAAATCCCATGAAGCTCCTCGACAAGCGCTACATCGTCGGCATCGACCTGGGCACGACCAATTCGGCCGTCTCCTACGTCGATCTGGAATCGGGCCGGCCCAGGGACATCCGAATCTTCCCGGTTCCCCAGCTCACGGCGGCCGGGGAGCTCTCCGCGCTGCCGGTCCTCCCCTCCTTTCTCTACATCCCCGGCACTTACGACATCGCCCCCGAAGACCGGGCCGTCCCCTGGGAATCCTCCGAAGACCATTTCGTCGGGGCCTTTGCCCGGGACCACGGAGCCAAGGTTCCGGCCCGTCTGGTCTCATCCGCCAAAAGCTGGCTCTGCCACGCCCGGGCCGACCGGCGAGCCCGGATTCTGCCCTGGGGGGCCGGAGAAGAGGTTTACAAAATCTCCCCGGTGGACGCCACCGCCGAATACCTCCGCCACGTCCGCCGGACCTGGAACCGGTCCCTGGGCGACGAGGCCGACCTCTTTCTGGAAAACCAGGTGGTGGTCATCACGGTGCCGGCATCCTTTGACGAGGTGGCCCGGGATTTGACCCTCGAGGCGGCCACCAGCGCCGGCCTCGAGAACGTCACTCTCCTGGAAGAGCCCCTGGCGGCCTTTTACAACTGGCTCATCCGCCACGAGACCCGGTGGAGCGAAGCGGTCCAGCCCGACGAGCTGATCCTGGTCTGCGACGTGGGGGGCGGGACCACCGACTTCACCCTGATCACCCTTCGGGAGGCCGAAGGCAGCCCCCGGTTCGAGCGGATCGCGGTGGGAGACCATCTCCTTTTGGGCGGGGACAACATCGATCTGGCCCTGGCCCGCCGGGTCGAGTCGGGGATGTCCCGGAAGCGGCAGTCATTGAGCGGCGACCGGTGGAAGGCCCTCTGCCACCAGTGCCGTCAGGCCAAGGAGACCATCCTCGACGGCAAGGCCGACCGGGCGACGGTGACCCTCATGGGGAAAGGAAAAAAGCTCATCGGGGACACCCTGTCGGCGGTTCTGAAGCGGGCCGACGTCGAGGAGACCGTGCTCGAGGGCTTTTTCCCGCTGGCCGACCGGGGCCTGCCCGGAGCGGCTCAGGCAAGGAAGGGGATCACCGAGTTCGGGCTTCCTTACGAGCAGGAGCCGGCCATTACCCGGCATTTGGGCTGGTTTCTGGAGCGGCATGGGCCGGCGGTGGCTCAGATGCTCGGCCGGGACCGCCCCGAGCCGGACCTGATTCTCTTCAACGGCGGATCGCTCAAGTCGGCGGCCGTCCAGGAACGGATTCGGGCCGCGGTCCGCCATTGGTTCGGCAACCCGGACACCGACCAGCCCCGGGTCCTCGAGAACGCCGAGCCGGACCTTTCCGTGGCCCTGGGCGCGGCCTATTACGGGCTGGTCAAGATGGGCCAGGGCGTCCGGGTGGGCAGCGGCAGCCCTCGAGCCTACTACCTGGGGATAGCCCGGACGGAGGGAGCCGGACGTGAGGCCATCTGCGTGGTGGAACGGGGACTCGATGAGGGCTCCCGCATCGAGCTGGCCGATCGGGCCTTCGAAGTCCGGGCCAATCAGCCGGTGACCTTCGACGTTTTTTCATCCAGCTTCCGCTCCGGGGACCGCTGTGGCGACATCGTCGAGGTGGACGATACCCTCACCCTGCTGCCCCCGATCCAGACGGTGGTCCAGTTCGGGAAAAAGGGGGTCCGGACCACGGTCCCGGTCCGGGTGGAAGCCGAGTACACCGAAATGGGAACCCTCGCCCTCTGGTGCCGGTCCACCATCAGCGATCACCGCTGGAAGCTCCAGTTTCAGCTCCGGGAAGGGACCTCATCCACGCCCTCCGGGGTCGGAGTGGGCGAGGGGGATGTCTTTGACGAAGCGGTTGTGGAGGCGGCCGCCGAGGAGGTCCGGGCCGCCTTTGCCCCGGACGCCGACCCCCGCCGGCTCGACGGCCTGGTCAAATCCATAGCCGAAGCCGTCGAGCGCCCAAAGGAGAAGTGGTCGCTGACCTTGATCCGGCGCCTGGCCGATGTCCTCCTGGACCGGGCGGGCCGGCGGACCGCATCGCCCCGGGCCGAGATTCGATGGCTCAACCTCACCGGCTTTTGCCTCCGGCCCGGTTTCGGCGAGGGGTTTGACGAGCATCGGATCAAGCGGCTCTGGAAGCTCTACAAGGCCGGTCCCACCCATACCAAGAACGGCCAGGTCCGCTCGGAGTGGTGGATTCTCTGGCGGCGGGTGGCCGGCGGCTTACAGCCCGGTCAGCAGCGGCAGATCGCCCAGGACCTCACGCCGGTGATGTTACCGAAAAAGGGGGCCAAACCCAGCGGGAAGCTGTCGCCCCAGGAAGCGGTGGAGATCTGGATGACGGTGGCCAACCTCGAGCGGCTTCTGGTCAAGGATAAGGTCAAGTGGGGACGACAGCTCCACGGAAACCTCAGCCCCAAGTCGGCCAAGCCCCAGCAGATCTGGTCGTTGGCCCGGATCGGGGCCCGGGAGCTCCTCTACGGTCCGGTGGATCGGGTCATCCCCCCGGCCGAGGTAACCCGTTGGATCGAAACCCTCCTGGACGGCGGCTGGGAAGCGCTGCCGCCCCCGGCCCTCGGGGGCGCCCTCATGCAGATGGGCCGGCTGACCGGAGACCGGATGCGCGACATCGATCCGTCCCTCCGGGACCGAATTATTGCGTGGCTCGAGAGCCACGATTTCCCCCAATCCCAGATCCAGCCCTTGCGGGAGGTCGTCCCCATTGCGGCGGCCGAGGCGGATACCCTGTTCGGCGAATCCCTCCCGGCCGGGATTGTCCTGAGCGACTGACGCCGTAGGTCCTCCGTTAGATCCCCGAGGTTTCCAAAACATCGAACATTAGACCTCCGAGGCAACATCCCGGTTGGCGGGGGGGGGTCCATTGTCTCCGGTATCAAGTGTGTGTCAGGCGGAGTTTAAATGAAGCTTGAAGCAAGAAGTTTGACGTGTGAAATAAAGGAAGGACGTGGAATTTCACCCTTCAC
>CAYNGG010000176.1:3716-8290 GCA_964396575.1 uncultured Desulfobacteraceae bacterium
GATGATCATGACCGCCTACTCATTTTGAATCCCCAGAGGTCCCGGGGGAAGCTTGTCCGAAGAGGCGCCCCAGTCCCGCCGAGGCTTAAGGAGCCGGCGGTTGTTCTCCCCCCGGACGACGCGGAAGCCGTGGGCCGCGAAAACGGTCGAGTCCGCCGGGTCGATCATCCGGGCGGAGACGTAGATCACTTTCTCGGCCGCCGAGTATGTTCCGGTGAGCACCACCTGGGCGTCGGCCGACAGAGCCACCTCCCGAAGCTCCGGGGAAGGGACCAGCTCCCCGCTCGCCCGGCGGACGAAGACCGCCTCGTCCACCCGCATCTCGGTAACCTGAAAGCCCAGTTGGATGAAACGGTCGCCCACGTACTCGGCCACGGTCCGGCCGAAGGTGGAGGTCCGGGTCACGTCGTCGATGTCGGCAAAGGCGGTCACCAGGATCGACCGGTCCCGGATATGGGGCGGGTTGAGCTGGGCCACGAGCCCGTCGGCGGCCTCGTAGGAGGCGGCGATGAGGTCGGCGTCCAGGTCATAGCGGGCGGCCAGATGAACGCACCCGGACAGGCTCAGCAAAAACAAGCCGGCAAGGGCGCTACGGATCAATGAAAGCGGTAGCGAGTGGCGCATGGGATCACCGTGAGTCAAATTGAAGCTCAGGAGGCGTCCGGATTCCGGTCCTCATCGATCCGGCGGACCCCCTCCATCAGCAGTTTCATAAAATCGCCGAGGACAGGGGCCTTCTGGTCCTCGGGGCCGAGCTCGGGGATGAGCTTGAACCGCCCCTCCCGTTCCTTGAGGATATCGTAAACGGCAAATTTGCCTTCCAACCCGTGATATTCCGCCCGGACCAGCTCCCCATCCCGAAAGGCCACCTCGGCATTTCCCTCGGCCAGCTCCAGAATCAGCAGGCCGGTCTTCTGATTCAGGTTGCACATCTGAAACAGACCGGCCGGGGGCATCTCGGAAAGCTTGCCGATCATCCCCGAAGACAGCTCTTCGAACATCAGGACGTTGGTTTTGGCGAGCCGCCGGGCCAGGAGGCAGGCTAAATACATCTGGAGTGAGGGGAACCGCTGGAGCACCCCTTTGAAATCCTCGCCGTTGAGATAGAGCACCTTAGCGGGCGACACCACGCGGATGGTGGCCCCCACCGGGTCCCCGCTGAGCAGGCTCATCTCCCCGAAAATCTCGCCTTTGCCGAGCGTGGCGATGCTGATCTCCTCCTTGCCGAGGACCTCCACCCGCCCGGAAACGATGATAAAGAGGTTCTGCCCGGGATCGCCCCTCCGGATGATGATGTCGCCGGTCTCGTATCGCTTGAGGTGGAGAAATGAGACCAGCTCCCGGACATTTTCGTGGCCAAGGGACTGGAAGAGAGAGAATTTGGCCAGGATATCGACCACCGGATCAAGGTCTCCATCGGGCACCCGAACGGGCTTGGGCGGCTGCCGGCGATATTCGAGCTTGATAAATCCGGTACACTCACTGCAATCGAACCGATATTTCCGGTCCGACTCGATGGCCCCGTACCGGATGATCACCTCCAGCACATCGCCCGCCAGGATAATGCAGGTCAATTTAAAGGGCGGGGGGATGATGGCGGTATTTTCGATCCGAAGCGTGTCGCCTACCCGATACAGGGGGCATTCGTGGGCGCCAATCACTTCGATGATCGTATCGCTGAAGCTCATGAAAGCGGTTTTCCCGTTGGCGTTGTCCGGAGCGGGTGCGTTTGGCCATTGCTGCCCGTTTGTGGGCAGGATGCCGGCGGCCGGGCTCAAGCACCGACCGACAGCTCCATGTAACATTTTTCCAGCCGCTTTTCAACTTGCTATTGAAAAAGAGCCCATCGGACGTTATAACCAGCAGGTCAGCGGATGGGAGATTCCCCATTTCATTTTTGGTTCTTTTATGATAACAATAATGGATAAACGCCGGGTCACCGACCCGGCCATCGATGGAAGGAGAAACGTCATGAGCCAGGTAATCGAGAGAAAACAGGTCTGCGAGTGCAAAAATTGTGGAAACGAGGCGGAGATGGTGGTGACTTGCAGCCTTCCCGACGCTGATCCGACGCCGGCCGGAGAAGCCAAGGCGCCGGCGGGGACCGAAAAGGACCCCAACGAGTCCAAGTCAAAGGTCAAGGGCACCGCGGTCTGCTCCCACTGCGGCAACGAGGCCGACATGTGGATCGACATCTAAAGGGTAAAACGTCGATGTCCGCCGGCCGTGCCGGCCATCGATGACAACTGAAAGCCGCCCCCGGTCCGGCGGGCCGGGGGAGACAACGGAGGCTGCATGGAAGAGTGTCAAACAACGCCGATCAAAGATACCGGACTCCGGAACGTGGTCATCGCCAGTACGCGGATCAGTGACGTCATCGGAGATGAGGGGAAACTGATCTACCGGGGTTACCGGATTGAGGACCTGGCGGAGAACGCCACTTTCGAGGAGGTCACTCACCTGTTGCATAAGGAGCGTCTGCCCGGCAAGGCGGAGCTGGCCGACTTCAGCGGGGAGCTGGCCCGGGAGCGGGCCATCCCGGATTCGGTGATTGCGGCTTTGAAAACCCGGCCTCCGGAAGCCCTGCCCATGGACGTGCTCCAGGCGGGCGCGGCCATGCTGGGCCACCATGACCCGGAGGTCGCCACGGATGTTCGGGACGCGGCCGAACGGATCAGCGTCCGCCTGGTGGCCCGGCTGGCAACGCTCCTGGCGGCCTGGGAGCGGATTCGAAACGGCCGGACGCCGGTGGACCCGGACCCGTCGATGGGCCATGCTGAAAACTTCCTCTACATGCTCACCGGCGAGCGGCCTTCTCCGGAAGTAGCTCGGTTCATGGACGTCTGCCTGGTGCTCCACGCGGAGCACTCCTTCAATGCCTCCACCTTCGCGGCCCGTGAGGTGGCATCCACTCGGGCTCACATGTACGCCGCCGTCGCCGCGGCCATCGGCTCCCTGTCCGGAGCTCTCCATGGCGGCGCCAACACCCGGGTGATGCGGATGCTCAAGGAGATCGGCGAGGTCGGCCGGATCGACGACTACATCACCGGACAGCTCGACGGCGGCGGAAAGATCATGGGGCTCGGTCACGCGGTTTACAAAACGGATGATCCCCGGGCCATTATCCTGGCTCCCATGTCCAGGCGGATGGGGGAGCTGGCCGGGGACACCCGGTGGTATGAGATTTCCAGGGAGCTCGAACAAAAGGCAAAGGCCGCCTTCGAGGCGAGGAAGAACCTGAAAATCTACGCCAACGTCGATTTTTACAGCGCCTCCCTCTACTACAGCATGGGCATCCCCATGGATCTTTTCACTCCGATCTTCGCCGTCTCCCGGGTGTCGGGGTGGACCGCCCACGTATTGGAGGAGCAGTTCGCCGAGGCTGCTCCCAAACCGATGCTCTATCGGCCGGAATCAGAGTACGTCGGGGATTACTGCGGTCCCGAGGAATGCCGCTGGGAGCCGCTGGACAACCGGTAGGAAGGAGTGACGGGGTGGAATCTTTGGCCAATGGAGAGTCGATGACGGGCGGGATGGCCGGCCCGGATGGGCGCACCTTACGGATGACGCGACAGCGGCGGGTGATCCTCGAGACGCTGCGGGCCAACAATATCCACCCCAGCGCCGACGAGGTTTACGAGATGGTCCGTCAACAGCTCCCGCGTGTCAGCCTGGCGACGGTCTATCGAAACCTGGAGATCCTCTCCGAGGTCGGGGAGATCCAGAAGCTCGAGCTGTCCGGGTCACTCAAGCGGTTTGACGGCAATCCGGAGAAACACTACCACATCCGCTGCATCAATTGTGACCGGCTCGACGATGCCCCCATGCGCTCCCTGGAAAACATCGAGGACAAGCTGCTCGGCTCCACCGATTACCAGGTGATCGGCCATCGGCTGGAGTTCATGGGGCTCTGTCCGGACTGCCTGGAAAAGGCCGCCTCCCGCTGGTAGCCTAAAGCTCGGCCGGTTCCGCAAAACCCCCCATTTCCGCGAGCGAACGCCCATTCGTTTCCTAGTGTCCATCCAGAAACCGGAAAATGGGGTCGAGATGGAGGCGCGCGAAAAATTTTATCACGCCACCGGCGTGACTTATATTTGATATTTCGAGGATAAAATTTTGAGCGCAACGTGGATATCGGGCCAAGTGGCCATTTATGGATGGACACTTCCTATTCAGACGCGGAGTGCCGGCTCTTGTCAACAGGCGTCGAATCCACGTTTCAATCCCCCTCAACCAGACATTTCCCGCTGCGCGCCGGATTGAAATCCGAAGGTGAGCCTTGGCCATTGGATTGACGCAAGCTGGAAAAGGCTTTGATTCCAATGCGATAACCTTCACCCAGTGCTCATACCACCGCACTGGCGCCCGAAGCTTCCATCCCCCGGAATTGAAATCCCATCCGATATTCGACATCCTTCAAAGTGTGCAAAAAGTAGTTTACACTTTTATGTAAGCCAACATGGTGGAAGCGGCTTCCCGCCGCTAATTTCAGCGCCAGTTGCCGCTGACACTTCCAGAGCAAATGCAAGGTAATAATAAAGGATGCCGAAAATGCCGATTTGACGCCGAAACCG
>CAYNGG010000177.1:0-8231 GCA_964396575.1 uncultured Desulfobacteraceae bacterium
GGTTTACGTCAATGACGCCTTCGGCACCGCTCACCGGGCCCACGCATCCACCGAAGGGGTCACCCATCACCTTTCCCCCTGCGCGGCCGGGCTCCTGATGAAGCGGGAGCTGGACTACCTGGGCACGGCGGTGGCATCCCCGGAGCGGCCTCTGGTGGCCATCCTGGGCGGGGCCAAGATTTCCGGAAAGATCGACGTGATCGAGAACCTCCTGCCCAAGGTGGACCGGGTGCTCATCGGCGGCGGGATGGCGTTTACCTTTTTGGAGGCCAGGGAGATCGAGATCGGCCGGTCCCTTTTGGAGGCCGACCGGATAGACGTCGCCCGACAGCTTATTGAGCGCGGCGGGGACAAAATCGTCCTGCCCGAGGACTGCCGGGTGAGCGAGTCGGTCGATTTCGACGCCGGGACCGTCGGCGCCCTCGAGACCGTTCCGGTCGAAGAGATCCCCGAAGCGGCTTATGGCCTGGACATCGGCCCGAAAACCGTCGAGCGCTTCCGGGAGATCATCGGGGAGGCCCGGACCGTGATCTGGAACGGGCCCATGGGGGTTTTCGAGATTGACGAGACCGCTGAAGGGACCCTGGCGATCGCCCGGGCATTGGCCGAGGCGGCCGACGCCGGCGCCACCACGGTGATCGGCGGGGGGGATTCGGCGGCGGCGGTCCGGAAGGCGGAGGTTTTCGACCGGGTCTCCCACGTTTCCACCGGCGGGGGCGCGGCCCTGGACTTTCTGGCCGGCAAGACCCTGCCGGGCGTGGCGGCCCTCAGCGAAGGCTGACCGGGGCACCATCCCTTTCGAGGCGCCTTATCCCGCTCCCCGTGGCCCCTCTTCGAACCACTGATCCACCGCCCGCCGGTCAACCTTCCCGGCCGGAGTGACCGGGATTCGATCGACGATCCGGACGTTCCGGGGACGGTGATGGCTCGGGTCCATCCGGGATATGGCCGCGATGAGGGTATCGTGGTCGATGGAGCCTCGGACGGCGGCGCGGATCTCGGTCTCCCGCCCGCCCCCGCCGGGCCGGGCGATGACCACCGCTTCGTCCACCCCGTCGATGGCTTCGAGCCGACTCCGGACCACCTCCAGATCAACCCGGTTGCCCCCCACCTTGATGATCCCATCAGCCCGTCCGATCAGGACGAATCCCCCGGCGGCTTCGGGCTCGGCCCGGTCGCCGGTCCCGAAATAGCCCTCGTCGTTTCGGGGCAGGCCCGGAGGGAGAAAGGGGGATCGGACCCAGAGCCGGTCACCGTCGAGGGTCCAGTCGATCCCGGAAAACGGCCGGAACCCGATCTCTCCGGCGGTCCGGCGGCGGGTGGCGATCCCGCCCGTTTCCGTCGAGCCATAGACCTCGGTCACGTGTCGGCCGGTGGCCCGGTAGAAGGCTTTGCCGTCTTCCGGGTCGAGCCGGCCGGCCGAGGAGATGGCCAGCCGAAGGCGGTTGTCCGGGAGCGGCGTGTCGCCGATGATCCGGTAGTGGACCGGAACGCTCACGAGAATCGTGGCTCCGGACCGGGTGATGGCCCCCCGGATCTCTTCGGGAAAGTCGGGGCGGCCGGGGAGCACGGCGGCCGACCCGAGCAGGGGCATCAGGACGGTGAAGAGAAATCCATAGATGTGGTAGGGAACCACGGTGGACAGAATCCGGTCGTCCGGGCCGACGGCAAGCTCGCGGGAGTGATATTGGGCCTCGGCCAGGAGGTTTCGGGGCGTCTTGGTCCAGATTTGCGGCCGGCCGGTGGAGCCGCCGGTGAAAAAGGAGATGGACTCGAGGTCCAGGTCGATCCGGGCGGGGGCCGGGGGCGGGCTTTCATCGGGTGGAAACGGCTCCACGGTCACGGCCGGGATGGCGGCGGGCAGGGATTCGGGCTGGTCGGTGACGGCGGCCCGGAGGGGCGAGCGGGCGTGGATTTCGGCCACGGCGGCTCGGGTGGTCGCGTAGGGCAGAATTAGGGGACAATTGCGGGCGAGGGCCGCCAGAACGGAGGCCGCCACGACAGCCCGGTCCTCGGAGACAACGGCCACGGGTCCGGAGCCTTCGGGAATCCGGCCGGCGATCCCGGCGGCCATCCGTCGGACGGCCTCCCGGCTGGCACCGCCCAGGAGGAACGGCCGGGCATCCGGCTCGGGCTTGAAGAGGCGGGCCACTTGCCGATCGAGGTCGTCAGGGGCATCCGCCGAAGACCTCCGAGGTTTCGGAGGTTTTGGAAACCTCGGAGGTCTAAGGTGGGACTGGGGAGGGGTCGAGTCATGGGTCATTAACGATGGTCTCCTGAGAGTCGGACGGCTCGGCCGGAGGAGCCGCCGCCATGGCCCGGGCCAGCGCGTCGGCGATGGCCTCGGGGGAGATGGGTTTGGCGATGTAATCATCCATTCCGGCGGCCAGGAGCTGCTCCCGGTCCCCTTTCATGGCGTGAGCGGTCATGGCCACGATGGGGAGATGCCGGTTCGGGGGCTCGGCGGCCCGGATGCGGGCGGTGGCTTCGACACCGTCCATCTCCGGCATCTGAACGTCCATCAGCACGATGTCGAAGGACGCTCCCTCCAGACGGTCCAGGGCGGCCCGGCCGGTGTCGGCGGTGGTGACGGTGTGGCCCATGCGTTCCAGGAGGATAACGGCGAGCCGCTGATTAACCGGGTTGTCCTCGACCAGGAGCACCGACAGAGGGCCGACCGCGTCGGCTTCGGGAGCGGGCTCGGGCTCCGGCGGGGCGGGGCCGGCTGCTGACGGGTCGGACTCTTCGGCCGGGGGCAGAGGGATCGTGAAGGTAAAGGTGCTGCCCCGGCAGGGGAGGCTGTCCACGGTGATCTCCCCGCCCATGCTCCGGACCAGATGCCGGGCGATGCTCAGGCCAAGGCCGGTGCCGCCGGCGCTGCGTCGGGGAGTGCCGTCCACCTGCCGGAAAGGGTCAAATATCGACACCTGGGCATCGAGTGGGATGCCGATCCCGGTATCGGCCACGGAGAAGGTCACGGTGTTCTCCGGGCCGGGGTCAACCACCACCCGGATTTCGCCGGCGTCGGTAAATTTGATGGCGTTGGCCACCAGGTTGTAAATCACCTGCCGGAGTCTGCCCGCGTCCCCGGTTACCCGCTCGGGCACGGCCGGGGCGATCCGGTGGCTCAGGCGCAACCCCTTTTCTTCCACCCGGACGCACAGGGTCCGGAGCATCTCCTCGACGCTGTCCCGGAGCCGGAACGGAGCGGGATGGAGCTCGAGCCGGCCGGATTCGATTTTGGAAAGGTCCAGGATGTCGTTGATCAGGGAGAGGAGATGGGCGGCCGCCCCCCGGACCGTCTCGAGGTACTCCCGCTGCTCGCCGGTCAGACCGGTATCGAGGGTCAGGTCGGTCATGCCCATGATGGCGTTCATGGGGGTCCGGATCTCGTGGCTCATGTTGGCGAGAAATCGGCTTTTGGCCTGATTGGCCGCTTCGGCGGAGTCCCGGGCCGCTTTCAGAGCCGCCTCGTTCCGCTTCCGGAGGATCGCCAGGGCATAAAGCGAGGCCAGCCGCTCGACCACCGCCAGGTCGGCCTCGGTGTAGTCCAAGTCGGGGTTGGCCACCGCCACCTGGCCCACCACCTCGCCCGCCAACAGCGCTGGAGCGGAAAGGAACCGCTCGACGGGCAGATGTCCCTCGGGGACCCCGACCGACCGAGGGTCATTGCCGGGGTCGTTGGCCAGGATCGACCGGCCGGACTGGATGACCCGGCCGAAGAGGTTGTCGAATTGAGAAAAAACAAACTGCTTGTCGGGAATCTCGCATGAAGTCCAGATGTCCCGGGTCAGGGTGGGGGAAACGAGGTGGCCGGTATCAACGTCGATGTAGCCGGCGAACCCGTGCCGGCTGCCGGTGTGGTGTCGGGCGGCGTCCAGGGCCCGGACCGAGATCTCGTCCAGGCCGGGGTTTCCCAGCATGGTCCGGGCCAGGTTAGCCAGGGTGGCGTTGATCCGGGCCTCCCGCTCCCGGTCGGTCTCCGCCCGCTTCCGGTCGGTGATGTCCTGGAAGGTCCCGGATAGCCGGGTGATCCGGCCTCCCTCGGTGATGGCCCGGCCGATGGCCCGGCCCCAGAAGGCGTTGCCCCGGGCCGAGACCAGGGCCAGCTCCATATCAAAGGGCTCCCCGCTGGAAATGGTCTTCTGGATGGCCGCCTTCAAACGTCGGCGGGATTCCGGCTGGTAAAAGCCGAGGGCGTTGTCGAGGGTCGGGATGAAGTCGTCGCCCACTTCGTGAATCCGGTGGAGCTCGGCCGTCCAGGTGATCTTCCCCGAGTCGATGTCCAGCTCCCAGCCGCCCACGTGGGCGGTCCGCTGGGTCTCCTCGAGGAGGGTTTCAGTCCGGAGCCGACCGGTGATGTCCCGGGAGACGGCCAGGAGCTGAGTCACCTTCCCGGCTTCGTCCCGAATGGGGGAGATCACCACGTCCCACCAGCGATGGACGCCGCGCAGAGTAGGCAAAAACCCCTTGAAGCGCACCGTATTCCCGGCCCGGGCACCCGCGATGGCCTCGAGCGCCGCCATCCGCTCGTTTCCCGACCAGAAATCCGGGTAGGACTTTCCGAGCACGTCCGAAAGGTCCTCGACCCCCATCAGCTCCTGCCCCCCGGAGCTCATGTACCGGATGACGCCATCCCAATCGAGGACTTTGATGCAGTCCCGGCTGCTCTCCACGATGCTTTTGGTGAAGGCTTCGGAGGCCCGGAGAGCCGCCTCGGTCCGCTTGGCCTCGTCGATGTCCTCCACCACCGCGATGAAATGGCTGGGCAGACCATCAGCATCCCGGACGAGGGAGACGGTGAGCCGGCCCCAGACCACGGCCCCGTCCCGGCGGAGGTAACGCTTTTCCATGACGTACTTGTCCCGCTCGCCGCGGATGAGCCGTTTCATGTTCCGCCAGTCCTCGTCCAGGTCATCGGGATGGGTGATCTCGCGGAAGGTGAGGGTCTTGAGCTCGTCCTCGGGGTAGCCCAAAAAGTCGCGGAGGGCGGCATTGACCCGGATGATCCGGCCATCGAGGGTTCCGTGGCAGATGCCGACCCCCATCCGCTCGAAGGTGATTCGGTAGAGATCTCCGCATTCGTCGCCGTTAGGTGCCATGGTGGCCTCTCCCGCTGCGCTCCGCTCGCAATCGCCCGATCAGCGTGATCAGGGTGTCGATCTGGTCGCGCATCCGGTCAGCCTGAGCGGTCATTTCGGCGGCGGCCGATGCCGACTCCTCGGCGCTGCCCGCGGTCTGCTGAGTAACCTTGTCCATATCGGCCACGGCCCGGCTGATCTGGGCGATGCCCCGAGCCTGCTCGTCCGACGCCGCCGCGATTTCAGCCACCAGCTCGCCCCCCTTCCCCACCGAGTCGGTCACCTTGGAAAAGGCCTCGACGGTCCCGTTGACGGACTCGACGCCTTCACGGACCCGTTTGACGGTTCCGTCGATGATCCCGGCCGTCTCCTTAGCCGACTCGGCGGCTTTCATGGCCAGGCTCCGGACGGCATCGGCCACCACCGCGAACCCGGCGCCGGTTTTCCCGGCACGGGCCGCTTCCACTGATGCGTTCAACGCCAGGAGGTTCGTCTGAAAGGCGATATCGTCGATGGTCTGGATGATTTTGGCGGTCTGGTCGCTGGCCTCGGAGATCTCCGACATGGACTGACGCAAACGGGTCACCCCCTCCTCGGCATCCCGGACCACCGCGTCGGCCCCCTTCATCAGATCGTCGGCCTGTTGAGCGTGGGCCGCGTTCTGCTGGGTCATGGAATCCATCTGCTCCAATGACGACGAGGTCTCCTCCAGGGATGCGGCCTGCTCGCTGGCCCCTTCGGCCAGAGACTGGCTGGCCGATGCGATCTGATTGGCGGCGGCGGCCACTTCGGTGTGGCTGTCTTCCAGTCCCTCGATCACTTGCCGGATGGGCCGGGTCATCCGGCGGGCCGAAACGACAATGCCCCCCAGGCCGGCCAGACCGATGAGGGCGCCGATCCCGAGCTGCCAGACGAGCCCCTGCTGGTGCCGGTCACCAATATCCCGGCTGACGTTCCAGACCTCGGCCAGGACCGCGGACCGGGGGAGCTCCAGCAGGACCGCCCAGGGGGTTTCGGTCCGCCCCACCGCCATGGGGACCACCATGTGAATCTCATCATTCAGGATATGGGACTCCTGCTGACCGGCTCGAATTTTCTGGAGAGTTTCCTCGGCGTGCCGGGATGCATCGTCGGCTGTCAAGGACTGTCCCACCCGGTCCGGGTTTTGGCTGTGGGCCGCCAGAATTCCGTTGTGGCTCACCACGGCCAGCTCCGCCGCGCCGTCGTAAAGCCCCGCCCTGGCTTCCATTGCCTGCTCCTGGATGAAATGGAGCCGGAGGTCCACGCCGGCGATCCCGTAGAACCTATCCCCGACCATGATGGGAGCCACCAGGGAGGTGATCCAGACGGTCCGGTCCCCGATCGGATAGGGATACGGATCAATGGCGCATTCCCGCTCCCGCCGGCGGGGCCATAAGTAATACGCCCCTTTGGAGACCCCGTTGTCATGGGGCGTCTCGGTTTCATAATCCAGCAGCGGGGCGAGGGCGATCTCACCGTCCGCCCCCCGGCTCCAGTAGGGGATGAACCGGCCGGTCTCGTCGTGGCCCGGCGAGTCCGCATAGAGGTCGTCGAGCCCGTCCAGGGCGTTGGGCTCCCAGCAGGTGTAAACCCCGACGAAATCCGGGTTCCGTTCCAGAACCGTCTTGAGGATGCCGTTGATCCGGTCCCGGTTCATCGCCAGGCCGGTTTCCGGGTCCTTGAGCCCCGAAAGAAGCTGAGACAGGGTTCGGGCCGCGTCGAGGGCGACTTCCAACTGAACCTGGATCTGATTTCCCATGGATCGGGCCCTTTCTTCGAGGTGGTCCCGGGCAAGCCGGGCCGCGAAGTCCTCAAATCCCCGGTTCACTTGAGCTTCGGTGCGTTTGGAAAAAAAGTACCCATTGGCCACCACCCCGGCCACCGTTACCGCCAGACAGAGGCCGAACAGAACCATCAGCTTCGATTGCAGCGTCCTCACCATCATCTCATTCGCTCCTTTGGCTCAGGCTCCGGTTCCGCCTAACGGCTCCCAATGGCGTCCATCATCCAGCGGTTGTCGAAGACCGCGCCGGGGTCCAGGGAGACGTCGCCCCAGGTCCGGGTCGTACCGAGAAAAACGCTCAGCTCAGCCAGATACTCCGGCAGCCCGCCGCCGTCCCGGTTCCGTTCGGCCAAGGTGGCCGGATCGTGGAGCCGGACGGCTCCGGCCATGTCCGGCAGGGCATCCTCGGGCACCTCGCCCTTGAAGGTCCGCTCTCCCAATATTTTCAAATAGGCATCCCGGTTAGCGGGGTCCGCGATCCACTCGGCGGCCCGGACCCACCCCTTGAGGATCTTGACCAAATCCGCTTCGGGGATCACCTCCCGGACCCGGTTCATGATCAGGAGCCCCTCGGGGATGCAGCCGGGGTAGTCCGCGCTGGTGGCCGCTACCCGGCCGTTGCCCGCTTTCACCGCCCGATCGGCGTCCGGATCGTAGTTGACGATGATGTCGAGAACCCCGTCGATGAACTTGTCGCTCAGGGCGTCGGTGACCATCTCCACCAGCCGAAGATCAGCGGCGGACAGCCCCAGCCCGTCCAGGTATTTCTGGAGAAAAAAGATCACTGAGGGGTGCAGATGATAGAGGCCCACCGGCTTGTTCCGGATCTGGTCCGGACCGACCCCCTCCCGGATGATGATCTTATCGCCCCCGTGCGACCAGCCGGTCTCGGCGAGGATGCTGACGGCAACATCCCGACGGGCCAGCATGGCCACTCCCCCGATCATCTCGAAGCCGACGTGAAGCAGCCCCTTTTCCATCGCGTTCTGAATGGCCGGGCCGTTGGGGAGGGTGAAGACCCGGACCTCGACCCCCTCAGCCGACCAATACCCCTTTTCCGCCGCGACGTGAGCCGGCGCACAGCCGGCCCAGGGGAGCACGCCGATCTTGTAAGCCGCCCCGAACGCCGGGGCCGTGACCATCAGCAATCCAACCAGAACCGCTCCCACCATCCCCTGCCTGATCCCGCGCATAAGCCCTCCTTATCCCACGATTAGTGTCGTCCCGCCGAGGGCGGACGCCCTCATCGTTATACACATCTTTATAAGCGCGGCGTCTGGAGTGCCGCGCCGGAATAAATTCCCGCGCCATTGTCCGGCCGTCCCCACGGGACGCTTGACTCCCGT